>JBIIHO010000036.1:0-10135 GCA_044235605.1 Steroidobacteraceae bacterium
GTCCGAGAGCGGCATACTTGCCCTCTGCAACGCCGAGTTCGCCAGTACCGCGACTCGTGCCATCAGGCGTGGTCACGAGATTCAGTGACCCTGAAAGCCGTCCCGAAAGTCCGAAAGACTCGAGCGTCACGCGATCACCGAGAGTCAGACGAACATTGCTAGAAACTCGGAATGAGCTTTCGGGATCGACGGGCTGAGCTCCGACGAGACGCGCATCGCCAGAGGTTAGGGTAGCTCCCGTCAAATCTGCGGGGGTGATCCGCGCGGTTGGAACAAGAATGGCGCCCGTCGCTTCCAGGTCGCGACCCGCGACTTTGAAGCGTAAGTCGGGAGAGGCAGTGATCCGCGCTTCGGGTACGTCGACGACCACTAAGTCCTGACCTTTTATTTTGAGCTCTCCGTAAGGCTGGCCGCCGCGCCAAGTCAGCTCCGCATCGGCCTGAATGCTGCCTTCGCCGGCATTAGCCGATGCATCCAGAACGAAGCCGTTATCGATTAGGCGCGCTTCGGCGCGTATGCCGCGCAACGCGAGATTCACCTGATAGAAGTCGAGCTCGCCTTTTTCGAGACGTACGACACCGTTCACGAGAGGTGCACCGAGTGTTCCGCCGATGATCAAATCGAGCGATAAATCTCCAGCAGATCGGTCGATCTCGGGTACGTAAAGATAGAGTAGGGCGAGTGCGGAGGAATCCGCGCGTAGTGTTGCTGTGATCGGAAGATCACGCCATCCGGAAGGCTTATCGTCGCCGTTGCGTAACGTACGCAGTTCGCCTTTGGCGCGTCCGCGTTGATCCGCTGCGACTTCGAGCGTTCCGAATAGCCCCTCGGCATTCGACTCGAGCAGCAAGGATCCCGAACCGAGCGGAATGAGATCTTGCCGCCCACCGGCCCGAAGCCAACGCAAACCTGCGCCATCGAAATCAGCGCGCGCCGTGCCGCGTGGTAGTCCGTCGTCTCCCGAGCGAAGCTTGACCGACGCATTGACTGACCCGAGGTACTGGGCCTTCGCGGTCGGAGGCGGCAGCAGACTCGCGATCGGTAAGCGTGAGGCCACAGCCTCCATCGACCAGTCTTCGCTCGTTCGGCCGCCCGAGGCGCACAGCGTAGCGGCATCGGTCAGGCTAGAGTCCTTTTCTCCCCGAAGGCAGAACGGGTCCACGGTGATCGAGTCCGTCGTGAGCTGTACGGCCAGTGTTTGATCGAGGCCCAACAAAATATTATCCGGCAGTCTCAGGTCGAATAATGACCATCGTTGCGCCCAGCCCTGCGCGTCAAAACCTGCATTGGCCTTCGCCTGTACGCCTAGCTCTTCACCGACGATGTCGATGTTGATCTGATGTGCAGCGCTTCGACCGGCGATATCGACTCGTACACGGTCGGCGTGACGTCCCAGAACGCGGACATCGTCTGCTGCGATTCGCGCCGAGGCGTTGGCCTCGGCACCTCCGGTCGGATCGAGATCGACGTCCGCTGAAAGACGCCGAGTGGAGAAATCCCCTAGGACGATATTTTCTCCATCGGCGTCGAGATGGATCTTCATGGCGTTTGCCGAGCCGCGCAGGGTTCCATCGGCGCGGAGCTTCCCCTTGCCGTTTTCGGCAAGGACCCCTAGGTCATCGGCGAAAAGTCGGAATTGCAGATCATTGCGACGAGGCGAAAGATCACCATCGAGCTCGAGCCGTAAGCCACCCGCGGAAAAGTCGATATCTTTGAACCGCAGCA
The DNA here is from genome assembly GCA_044235605.1 of Steroidobacteraceae bacterium. Taxonomy (GTDB): domain Bacteria; phylum Pseudomonadota; class Gammaproteobacteria; order Steroidobacterales; family Steroidobacteraceae; genus UBA964. Next base: position 1,726 of record JBIIHO010000036.1, read on the forward strand.
ATTCGCCCATGATCGAAAACTGACCAGAGCCGCGTGCGGGCGCTCCTCGTAAACGTCCCGTGATGTTCTTTACATCGACCGAGATACTGCCTCCTTTTCCGAAGCCACGGCCCTGTGCATCGAGTTCAAAGTTCAATCGCCCCGGTAAAGCGGAGCGGAGCTGCCCGGGATTCAAATCACGAACAAGACCTTTGATCTGCCATCGCTCCTGAGGTTTCCATGCGACTTCGCCACCGAGATTGGCTGTACCGCCGAGCGCGCGCACCGCGATGTTCGTTAACTCGAGTCGACCGATATCGAGTTTGGAATTTAGCTCTGCATCGACGCGGGGCAGCGCGCCGATTCGGGCATCTGCCACTGCAGTGATGACGTAGGGTCCGTTTCCATTCAGCGTGAAGCGTCCGCGATTACTGTCCATCGCGGGCGACTTATCCGCGAGGGGCCAGCGCAATTTGGTCCAGCGTCCCTCGAGATCGAGCAGAGGGCCTTCCTCTGTGGGCGTGAAGGTGCCAGATAAATCGACTTCCACGCCAGAGCCGGCATGGGCGAGGGTAATGCGCCGCGCGGTGAGGACATTACGGAAATAGACACCATCAAAGCTGACATCGAGCGGACCGGCCGCGAGGCCAGGGGGCAGAAGTTGCCCGCTTGCGCGGTAGCCATCTCGATCAGCGATGACCGACACTTCGCCGCGGATGAGGCCGAGGAATGCTGACCCTCCGAATTTTTGAAGATCGAGGTTGGCAACGATTGCATCTCCGCGAACGCTCCATGGCGCCTGCAGTTTCATCGAGCCGTTCTTGATGTTGACCTCGAAAGGTTCGACTAGTCTGGCCTCCAGAGGAGCGTTATTGAGATCGCCATCGAAGCGACCCTGAAGTCGCCAAGGCGGTCCGCGTTTCGGATCGTAGGCCGCCCTGAGTTCCCCTTTGAGCTTCAGAGGCAGCGCCGCAGTCAGAACGCCTTCGAGGTCGAGCTTTATGGCTCCCAAAGACGCCTGCAGCCGCGAAATATCGATCGTCTTGCTACGAATCAGCGCATCGAGGCCGATGTTCCGAAGAACTACGGGGTCCCCTCGCATTGGGCGAATCTGCAGACTCGGAATCTCAGCCGAGATCAACTCCACCGTGAGCAGTCGGGGCAGGAAAGGAAGAGCTTTTTCAGGGGGCGGCAGATCGCGAGCTTCTTGTTCGATGATCACTTCGCCGGCCGAGAACTCTGCCGCCTCGATCGACTGCCACAGCAGAGGGATCAATTCGATTCTGGCGCGAAGATCACGGATTCGAAGAGTGACGATGTCGTGCTCGATATCGACCGAGCCGATTTCGAAACCTCCCGCAAGACTTCCGCGGACATCCTTAATGGAAATATCTTGTAGGGCGCCAATTTTTTGAGGGATCAATGAAACGAGGCGCTGCAAGGCGGGCTCTGAATGCCCGAGTGTCCAAAGTCCTGCGATAGGCAACGCCAGTACCAAGGCGAGAAGGAGCGTGATGATCAAGTTACGCCGTTTCATGCTTGATCAAAGCTTCGGCGAGAAGTTGAAGTGCAGTCGAGGCCCCGGCCGCTTATCGAATCCGGGCTCGAGATTACAGCGCGGATCTGGGGTGGTGCTGCGACAAACGGGGTTGGTGAGTGGCTGGGCGATATCAACACCCAGCGTCACGATCGGAAGGCGGAATCGAACGCCGATACCAATCGAGTATTGAACGGGATCTCCGAAAGAGTTGAACGCGTTACCCACGTCGACGAAGGCGGCGATACCAAGATTTCGGGGGAGATCTCGAATGATCTCGAGCGTACCCGTCGCGAGGTGTCTGGCACCCACTTTCGTACTGCCGTCTTCGATCGGGGACAGATCGTTGAATCCGAAGCCGCGAACGCTACGATCACCGCCGGCGAAAAAACGCTCCGTGCCGGGTAGCTTCGTGGCATCCGAGACCCAAGTCGCACCAACTTGCCCGCGGATGAACAAATGCCACATTGGCGCTAAGTCGAAGACCCGCTCGGCTTCGATCCGTAGTTGAAGGTAGTCCTCTTCCGCTCCGAGTCCAGTCGCTGAGCCGCGCAATTCGGCGTAGAGCGCTCTCGAGAACAGCGCCTCGCCGAGGTATCCGCGAGGAACTGAGGCATAGCTGATCCCAGGAATGACCAGAGTGGTCGACTCCTCTAAGCCGATGCGATTTGCAGAGCTCGCAGTGATCGTACGAACTCGGCTGAGCGAAGCGAACACCACTCGCTGCCACTCGCCATCGACTTGAGTGACGGACGGTTGGAAGCGCGTAGTCCTCGTATCAAGGTCGCCGAGCTCGTCGCGGGCATAGCGCCACTCGAACCCCAGCTTTTCGAGAGCGGGATCGCCGATTGGCACGAGGTAGCGTGCTTCGACCGACTGCTCGAGTTGACCCGCTTTAATTTCTGCGCGCGAGCGATGACCACGATCGTTGAGACGACGATTTTCCCAAGTGAGCGTTCCGCGAGCTTTGCTATCGGTTGCGTACCCTGCGCCTACCGAATAACGGTTTCGACGATTGGGCTCGGCGCGAATACTTACGGGGATCACCCGAGACGCGGGATCCGGCGACTCTGCGAGCACCTCGACATTCGAGAAATACTGACTATCGTCGAGAGCGAACTGCGTCCTCAATAATTGCGTCGCATCGTAGGGTGCAAATTCTTCGTAGCGTAAGAAGCGTCGCAGCAGCGACTCATTGAGTGATCGCTGATCGATCGTGGTCGGGCCAAAGCGATAACGCTCGCCAGTATCCATCGCGAGTCGGATCGATGCGCTATACCGCTCGGGGTCGATCACGAGTTCGCTCATCGTCAATTTCGCATCAACGTAGCCGAGTGTCGCGGCCGTCCGGCGCAGTCCATCTTTGAGCGTGTCGTACTTGGCATGCTCGAGGCGATCGCCCCGCTTCAATGACGAAGCGGACAGCAGGTTTCGAAACGCAGGGTCTTCGCCTCCCGCGCCAGTCACACCGATTTCCACGTCGTCCAAAATCACGGGCTTACCCGGCACGATATCGAGGCGTGCTCGCCACCGACCTCCGCCGAGTGCCTCGACGCTCGAAGTGACCACGGCCTCGTAGTAGCCAAAGGGCCGCAGGGCATCGGCGGCCTCTCGCTCAGCTCGTTCTTGCAGTCGCTCAATCAATGCTTGGTCGAGGTCATCGCGACTCTTGTACCGCTCGAGACTGAGGAAGATGAGTACGTTGCGACGCATTGCGCCGTCGACACCATTGATTTCGATGTCGATATCCGCGACGGCCGGGACGCTCGCGGCAGCAAGGCTGGCGAGGCACAACAAAAGCCGAATCGAGGGGCTGCGGACCATGCGGATCACGCCCCAGATTCTACCCGCTTGCAGCCTCTCCTCGGGGCGGGGTAGCGCCCCAGCTGCCGGTTCGTACGGTGCTCAGCGGTACGGAAGATCCCGCATCGAACCAGTGAGCGATCAAACGATAGGAGATCGAGGTGTGCGGTGGTAGTACGACCTCGCCAGCGACGATCTCGTCTCGGGTCACCCAGCGGGCATCTTCTAGTTCACTGCCTGCCCTGGCGATCGACCCGGGAGCTGCGGTGGCCATGAACCCCAACATCAATGAGGAGGGGAAGGGCCAGGGTTGAGACGAGTGATAGTCGCTGGTGAGTAGGTGAACCCCAGTTTCCTCGAACACCTCTCGTGCAACCGCATCCTCAAGACTTTCACCTGGCTCGACGAAGCCTGCGATCGTCGAGTAACGGCCTGATGGCCATGATGCCTGTCGACCCAGTAATGCGCGTTCGCCATCGCTCACCAGCACGATGATCGCCGGGTCGATCCTTGGAAAGAACTCGGTGGCGCAGTTCGGGTCGCGGCAGGTCATGACATGACCTGCGCGTGTCGGCCGCGTTGGAGATCCGCAGACACCGCAGTGTCGATGTCGCCGTTGCCAAAAAGCGAGAGCACGAGCATAGGCGAGGAGACCCGCTTCGTCGGCACCTAGCGTACCCGCGAGCGGTCGCAGTTCTTCGAAACGCAAAGCGTCATCGCGCGAGTCGCTCCGTACATCCTGCTCATCGAGCTGCACGAGCACGCAGCGACGCTCGCGGAACCATCCGAGCAAAACTAAAGAGTCATCCGTGCTCGAGCGCACGATTGCATGGGAGCGATCGACGAAGGCGGCGGTCGGTGGATCGCCAGTGACTCCGAGAGCGGTACCGCGCGCGGGCAGAAACAGCGTTTCGGTATCTGCTTTAGCCCATTCGAGCCAGCGCGGGTCTTCGCGCAACTCGGCACGCCGGTCGAGATAGAGTCCAGCGAGAAAGTTGGCGGCGGAGCGTTCTGAGGATGAAGACATGAATTCCGGTCTCGCGCGAGGAACGCGTACCTGCGGTACGCGCTAGCGAGAGGCCTGGATTCTAGCAGTCTGGCTAAGTGCGTGAGCTTGCCAGTCGTGCCGCTCCTCGGGTGGCCGAGGGTTTCTCGGGCATGGGGGCTTCGCAAGCCCGACAGGAAGGATCTCGCAGCGTGACCGTTTCGACGATGTTGAGCGCTTGGCAAGCGGGGCAGAAACGCAATCGGATTTCGTCACCGACTGTGAGCGCTTTGGCGAGAAAGGCTGCATGTTCGAAATCGATGCGAGGGCGTGGCGACACGCGGCGGTAGGCCTCGTAGGCGTCGCAGAGGAGCCGACCCCTCGCGATGGTGGGGATTTTCTTGAGCGAGGCGGGATCGGGTTTGTCGGATATGGCTCCGAAGAGCAAGAGAATGGACGCGAGGGCGTGCGCTTCGGCGCCGACTGTGGTGGCGCGCAGGAAGTAATTGACTTGGGCCGGTGACTTACCCCGGTGCCTGCGTACGCCGGCGCCGGGCTTGATGTACGACCGATAGAGTTTCCGGACTCGGTCGTCGCTCAGTCCCGTCCAGTGGCGGATGGTGTGTGTGCGAGCCTCGTGACGGATGAGCCGTAGGGCAAGCTCGAGACGCAGACGGTCGCGCTTGTAGCGCTCATCGGTGACGTGCATGAGGGTAGGTCCACCAAAGAATGTATTTCCATGGAAAATATCCCAAAACAAACGCTGCGTTCCAAGTTGGTTTGGGCGACCATTTCCGGCGAAAAAACGGAGGAATGCATGGCTACCGACAAAAAATCCCAAATTCGAGATCCCATCGCACTCGCCACGACCGAAACCGACTTCGCGCGTAGCGTCGATCGGGAGATCATTCGCCAGGTCGGCGGCATGAATCTTCGCGGATTGCGCATCCTGCGCGAGGCGCTCGAAAGCTCAAAGATCGTTCTGCCGTCTGCCGCGTCCATGCTTCGTGAGGAATGGCTCGGCCTCGAAGATGGGGTACTCGCTTCAGTCGCCGACTGCCCCTATCTGCTTTTCGATCTTTCCACCGATACGGCCTTTGCGCTCTGGCGAAGGGTCCAAGCGGGTGTCAGCCTGCCGCGTCTGCCGCCCGGCCTATGCGAGGGGCAAGCAGGTCAGGGTTTTGCGCGTATCGTCTGTTACTTCGCGTGGCAGACGGCCCAGTCGAGACCGGCTGCAGCGTCCTTGCTGCTCGGGCTCTCGCCCGCGGGTTGTGAGGCGCTGCGCGAACTCGAGCTGCCCCAAATCGACGAACTCGCTGAAACCGCTGGACCCTGTGTGGGGTTGCGGTGGGGTGAAGATGTCCTCTTCTGGCGCCGCCGTATCCAAGCCGCCAAAGCCGGGGACCGCACCGCACTCTGGGAAACCACGCTCGCAGGAGTCCAACGTCTGGCGGCCGTATCGCGCAGCTCTGGCTGACGGGGCACCCTGTCGGGCGCTATGTCAGTGCGCTGAGTAGGGCGTTTTTACCCACGGTAGGCATGCTATCTTTCGCCGCCTCATGGAAGCGCTCGCGGTTCGTGGTCTCGTAAAGCGATACAAAAACGGGGTCGAGGCCCTTAAGGGCATCGACCTCGACGTCCACGAGGGCGATTTTTTCGCGCTGCTCGGCCCCAACGGCGCCGGTAAGAGCACCATGATCGGCATCTGTACTTCGCTCGTCACCAAAACGGCGGGTTCCGTTCGAGTCTTCGGTCATGACCTCGATTCTGATCTCGAAGCGGCAAAGGCCTGCATCGGGGTCGTGCCGCAGGAGCTCAACCTCAATCAGTTCGAAACCCCTGAGACCATCGTCGTCAACCAGGCCGGGTTCTACGGTATTCCGCGACGAGTCGCCCGCGAACGAGCGGAGAAATACCTCACCCAGTTATCGCTCTGGGATAAACGCAACAAAATGACGCGTACGCTCTCGGGCGGCATGAAGCGCAGGCTGATGATTGCTCGTGCGCTCGTTCACGAGCCGAGATTGCTCATTCTCGATGAGCCAACTGCGGGAGTGGACATCGAGATTCGACGTTCGATGTGGGATTTTCTGCGCGAACTCAACGCTGCGGGAACCACCATTATTTTGACGACGCACTATCTCGAAGAAGCCGAGAGTCTTTGTCGAAATATCGCCATTATCGATCGCGGTCGTATCGCCGAGTCCGATCGCATGGATCGTTTACTGCTGCGGTTGCATACGGAGTCGTTCGTTCTCAGTCTTCGAGAGGCGGTAAGTCAGGTGCCTTCTGTGCCCGGCTACGATATTAGGCTAGTCGATCCGCACACTCTCGAAGTGGAGGTGAGCAAAGATCGAGACCTCAACGATCTCTTCGCGCGCCTATCCGCGGACGGCCTTCACGTTATTACCTTGCGCAATAAGGTTAATCGACTAGAAGAAATCTTCATGCGACTTGTTGATAAGTCAGGGGTCGCAGCATGAGCGTGGGATTTGCGAACGCGCGTTGGATCGGTTTCCAAACCATCGTGATGCGCGAGTTTGGACGCATCCTGCGTATCTGGGGACAGACTATCGTTCCGTCCGCCGTGACGGCGGCGCTTTATTTTGTGATCTTCGGAAGCTTGATCGGCCGGCGAATCGGGCAGATGGACGGCGTCGACTACATGCAGTACATCGCGCCGGGGCTCATCATGATGGCAGTGATTACCAATGCCTATGCCAACGTGTCGTCCTCGTTCTTTGGCGCAAAGTTCCAGCGGTATCTCGAAGAAATCAGCGTCTCGCCCCAGCCTAACTGGGTGATCATTGCTGGGTACGTCGGAGGCGGAGTGCTGCGCGGCTTACTCGTGGGGCTTGCGGTCACGATCATTTCGCTGATTTTCACTCATCTTCCTGTTCACCACCTGTTCATGATTCTTGCTGCAGTGTTGCTCACGGCGATCATTTTCTCGCTGGCCGGGTTCATCAACGGCGTGTTTGCAAAAAATTTCGATCAGGTGAACTGGATCCCAACTTTTATCCTGACTCCGCTCACTTATTTCGGCGGGGTGTTCTACTCGATCAATCTGTTGCCAGAGTGGGCGCGGACTTTGTCTTTCGCGAATCCTGTTCTGCATATGGTCAACGCCTTTCGTTACGGCTTCCTCGGACGCTCAGACGTAGAGGTAGGACTCGCGTTCACCATCATGATGCTCTCAGCAGTGGTGCTGTTCGTCATCGCGCTTTGGCTGATGCAGCGCGGTACGGGTTTGCGCGATTGATCGCTAACGCTGTAGGTTGACGATCGTGCACGAGGACTTTGCTCCACCACGCTGGCTACGCGGCGCTCATGTTCAATCGATCTTGCCGAGCCTGCCGCTGCGCCGGGTACTTGTCGAGCGGCGAGCGAAGTCTGTGCTTACCGCAAGTCGCGAGCTCATCTTAGATTGCGGTGACGGGGTGCGGTTGCAAGCGTTTTTCACGCGAGCACCTTCGGCGCAAAAGCTCCAGCAAGGCACGACTCCGGAAAGACGGGTACTCGCGGTGCTTCTTCACGGCTGGGAAGGCAGCGCGCAGTCGTTGTACGTTCTGTCTTTGGCACAGACGCTATACGAGAATGGCTTCGATGTCGTCCGACTCAATCTGCGCGATCACGGCGACACTCACCATCTCAATAAAGAGCTTTTTCACTCCTGTCGTCTGCCCGAGGTAGTAGGTGCAGTTCGTCGTCTTCAGTTCCTGTTTCCCTCGCACCGATTGACCTTGGCAGGGTTTTCTTTGGGGGGAAACTTTATGCTGCGTGTGGCGGCTGAGGCGCCCGGCGCCGGCATCGACGTAACTCACGCGGTGGGCGTTTCACCTGTGCTCGATCCGGCAAACTGCCTGGATGCCATGGAGCGGGGTTGGTCGCTCTACCACGATTACTTCGTTCGAAAGTGGCTGCGATCACTGAAGTTGAAGCAGCGAGCTTGGCCGGGCCAATTTACGTTCGATGACCTTGTCTCGTCTCGCAACCTACGCGAAATGACGCGGGAGCTGGTGTTACGTCACGCCGGTTATGGTGACGTCGAAGACTATTTTCGTGGGTACGCGATCACGGAGAGTCGGCTTGCGAACCTTGTAGTC
>JBIIHO010000250.1:0-3078 GCA_044235605.1 Steroidobacteraceae bacterium
GTTCGTGGGTTCGAATCCCACTCTCTCCGCCAACCTATCACCGCGTCAAGCAAGGCCTCTAATGAACACGATTCAGGTCGCTCACGTAAAGGTTCAAGGGAGCGACTTTGTGTTCGTTCCGTTGTCTTCGCAGTTCAAGCAGGTTGCCCCAGACGTTAAGCAAGCTCTGCTTAAGCAGATCCGCGAGATCTGTCGATCCGCCGGGCTCGGGGGTGAGGTCGTAGTGGCTTGGCCGTCGGAGACAGGTATCAGTTATCTCGCCGACAGCCGTTACCACGCAGTGCTGTCGAAGACGCTTTCGATGGCGTCCCTGCGAAGTAGTCTCAACAAAAAATTGAGTTCCCCGATCATCACGGGATTACTTGCTCAATTGACGGCTGAGCCCTTCGCTACAAACGCTGTACCACCACCGCCGTCATTTAGCGGGGCGCCCGCTCACGAGGCGGGTGGAGAGGCGGCGCATCGCTCGATGCCGGCAATGCATTCGGAAAGCAAGGGTTCTTCGGTGACTCGCGTCGTGACGATGCTTTTCACAGATCTTGTTGGGTCAACCAAGTTGAAACAAGAATTTGGCGACTCACAGGCCATGCAGTACATGCGTGAGCACCATGAGATCGTGCGTCGGGTGCTCGCGAGTACAGCGACTGGGGAGGAGGTGTCGACCTCCGGCGATTCTTTTTTTATCGCTTTCGCGACCCCCTCCGAAGCTGTGACTTTTGCTCTCAAGATGCAGCATGAAGTGGATCGTAGATATTCGGAGGAAGGCGTCAACATTCAGGATCGGATTGGGATACACGTGGGCGAGGTTTACGTGGATAACGCCAAGGTGGCTGGCAAGACCTTCGATTTCAACGGCATTCAGGTAGACACGGCGTCTCGAATCATGTCGCTCGCACAGGGCAAGCAGATCTTGATGTCGCGCTTCGCGTACGACAATGCCTTCCAGATGCTCAATGGGAACGAAGTAGAAAATATTGAGCTCATCGCCTGGCGTAACCACGGCAGCTATGAGGTCAAGGGCGTCAAGGCGCCGGTTGAGATTTTTGAGGTTGGCGAGGTCGGTCTGGCGCCTCTTAAGCCGCCCCCCGACTCGGAAAAAGCCAAACGATTGGTCGTGGCGACTCGTTAATCGTCTCTTAAGTCGCGATCATTAGAGTTGCTAACTCGCGGGCTTGCTTCGCAAGCGCGGCAGGCACCTGGGTCAGTAATTTTTTATCGATAGGCGCTCTGTCCGAAACTTCCTTTGTCAGTTCTTTGATTTCTGCCGTCGACATCGTTGAGATGATGCGATGAGAAAGGGGAGATCGGTCGATATCGAACTCCGCGGTGGAGTCCTTTCCTATCGCCAGGATTGTTTCGGCTGTTCGCGCCAGAGTGATCAATCGCGGCGTTGTAGCCGGCGAAGTGATTAGAGGGCTGAGGTGCGCAGTCGAGACATCACTCGTCGTAGCCTCGAGCAATACGACTGCGAGCAGCTTGGTCTGCATCACCGATGAGATGATCGAAAGATTTTCTGAGGTGGCTGAGAGGAGGTGTCGGTATTGGCTTTCGCTCGGCTCACCGTCGAAGCCTCTAAAGACATTCGCAGCCTGCAGCGAGCCCAGAAACCGAGTCATTTTTTGTATTACCAGTCGATATTCACCCATCTTAATGGGCCGACGTTTGCGCAAGTCGGGCGAGCTTTCGCGCATCAAGTTCCACGTGTCATCGAGACACGCGAGAAGGTTTTCCGAGGCGAAACTGCTGACGTCGCGATTGGCGATGCGGATAGAGCGCCTGACGTACTCGTGCCGCTGCTCGCGCGATAAGCCGATTCCATAACGAAGGTTGACATCCTCGAGCGCGTCCAAGGCCTGCTGTGCTGCGCCGTCTGGATCGCGGCGAAAGGGGATCGTCGCTTCTATTCCGACCGCTAAAGCGGCAATCGTTGATGCGTCAACCGTGTCATCGATGACCTTGGAGGCGGCGAGCGCGCTCAGGAATTCATTCTTACCGTTTAAGTCGGACAAGGTTTGTCCGGGCGACAGATTAAAAATCGTTCTGACGATGTCAAAAGTCTGATCGACTCGTGTTCGCTCGTCGTCGACTAGGGTGAGGGCTCCGCTTTCGTCAGCTCTGATCAATCCCGCCAACCAAGGCTCGGCGGCAATCGGAAGCCCATCGTCTACCCCAACCTGTGCGATGTCGTGACATAGGCCGATCAGGATTTCGAGCGCATCTTTGGAGTCCGCGACCATCAGCGCGTGGTTCAGGGTGTGGTAGTGCCTCGTTTGGCCCTGCATCGAAGAGTCGATCAGCCGGGTCAGGTTATCGAGATGCCGACGGTCAATATGTGGCGCGATCGATGACAGCGCGCGTTCGAGTTGGGGTCGACAGGACGATGCGGGGACCATAGATAGGACGTCTTCTAAATGGATAATGATAATGCCTGACCGCTCGTCACGAGGACGTATTGCCAATGATCTGTCGGTAGACGCTGCGATACGCCTCCGCCGACCCCTTCCAGCTGTGATCCTCGCGCATCGCCGCAGTCATCATTTGCATCCACCGAGGACGATCCTGATGGGTCTGTAAGACGCTATCGATTGCTTGAGATAGCGAAGACTCTCTTTCGACGAAGCGAAAGCCAGTGTCGGCCGTGACCGTATCAGTGAGACCTCCGACGGCATGCACAAGAGGTAACGTGCCGTACCGCTTCGCGTACATCTGAGTCAAACCGCAAGGTTCATGTCGCGACGGCATGATGAGCGCGTCGCCGCCGGCGATCGCCAGATGTGCAAGCCGCTCTGAATATCCGGTATGGGTGACTACCATTCCGCGATAACGCTGCTGAAGCTCCGTGAATCGACGCTCGATTTGGTAGTCACCATTACCGACCACTACGAGTTGGGCTCCGCGTGCGACAAGATGTTCCGCTGCGTTAGCGATAAGATCTGAGCCTTTCTGCCACCCCAGTCGACTGACGACGACGAAAATCGGTGCGTCACCGCGATCATCGAGGCCGAAATGAGCGCGCAGCGCAGCTTTGCAGCGCAGCTTGCCCGTCAGGTCGTCAACACCAACAAGGGCGGGCAAATG
>JBIIHO010000037.1:0-10120 GCA_044235605.1 Steroidobacteraceae bacterium
TCGGTATCGATGACGATGAACGGCGCGGTGCTTCCGGTACTCGCGGCCTATGTGATTGCCGCTGAGGAGCAGGGCGTCAAACCCGATCAACTTTCCGGGACCATACAGAACGACATCCTCAAGGAGTTCATGGTCCGCAATACTTATATCTATCCGCCCGAACCGTCGATGCGCATCGTCGGCGACATCATCGAGTACACGGCTCGAAACATGCCGAAGTTCAACTCGATTTCGATCTCGGGTTATCACATGCAGGAAGCCGGCGCGAATCAAGCGCTCGAGCTCGCCTTTACGCTGGCCGACGGCAAAGAATATGTGAAGACCGCGCTTGCCAAAGGTCTCGATGTCGACGAGTTCGCGGGTCGCCTCAGCTTCTTTTGGGCGATCGGCATGAACTTCTATCTCGAAATCGCCAAGATGCGAGCCGCGCGCCTGCTGTGGTGGCGCATCATGAGCGGCTTCGGCGCAAAGAATCCGAAAAGCCTGATGTTGCGCACGCATTGCCAGACTTCGGGCTGGAGCCTCACGGAACAAGATCCGTACAACAACATCGTTCGTACCACCATTGAGGCGATGGCTGCGGTGTTCGGCGGAACGCAGAGTCTGCACACCAACTCTTTCGATGAGGCGATCGCTCTTCCGACCGAGTTCAGTGCGCGCATCGCGCGTAATACCCAGCTCATCCTGCAGGAAGAATCACAGATCACCCGCGTGGTCGATCCGTGGGCCGGCAGTTACATGATGGAGCGACTCACCCAGGAGATGGCCGATAAGGCCTGGTCGATTATCGAAGAGGTGGACGCCCTCGGCGGCATGACCCGCGCCGTCGAAAGTGGTTGGGCGAAGTTACGTATCGAAGCGAGTGCTGCCGAGAAGCAGGCGCGCATCGATTCCGGGCGTGATGTCATCATCGGCGTCAATAAATTCCGCCTCGAGAAAGAAGACCCGGTCGAGATTCTCGAGGTCGATAACGTTGCCGTGCGTGAAAACCAAATCGCCCGACTCCAAAAAGTGCGCACTTCGCGAGATGGAAAAAAAGTATCGACGTCTCTTGCTGCGCTCACCGCTGCGGCGAAGTCCGGCCAAGGCAATCTGTTCGCACTCGCGATCGAGGCGATGCGCCTTCGTGCGACAGTGGGCGAAGTGAGCGACGCGCTCGAGCAGGCTTGGGGCCGGCATCGGGCCAATTCTCAGGAGGTCAGTGGCGTGTACGCAGGAGCCTACGAATCGCGAGAGGATTGGACCGCCTTGCAGGCCGATATCTCTGCCTTCGCCGAAAGCTACGGCCGACGCCCGCGTGTGATGATCGCCAAGCTCGGACAGGACGGGCACGATCGGGGCGCGAAGGTTGTGGCGAGCGCGTTCGCCGATCTCGGCTTCGATGTCGATATCGGACCTTTGTTTCAGACGCCGGAAGAGTGCGCGCGGCAGGCCATAGAAAACGATGTGCATGCGGTCGGCGTAAGCACGCTCGCTGCGGGGCACAAAACTTTGGTGCCCGAGATCATTCGCACTCTGCGCGAGCAAGGCTCGCCAGAGATCATCGTATTCGTAGGCGGTGTCGTTCCGCAGCAAGACTACGCGTTCCTGCGCGAGGCTGGCGTGAAGGGCATCTATGGCCCGGGTACGCCGATCCCCGAGAGTGCACGTGACGTTCTCAACCATATCAAGCGCGCCAGTGATGGCGATTGATCAAGACGACGTTCGATTGATCGACGGCGTGCGCAGTGGCGATCGCCGCGCGCTCGCGAAGGCGATCACGCTGCTCGAGTCGACGAGATCCGATCACCGTCGTCGCGCCGATGCCGTTCTCGATGCCTTATTGCCCCATACGGGTAAGGCCCTGCGACTCGGTATCTCGGGTGTGCCCGGCGTCGGCAAGTCGACATTCATCGAGGCGCTTGGCATGTTTCTTCTCGCGCGAGGCCACAAACTGGCGGTCCTCGCGGTCGATCCGTCCTCCGGAGTGTCCGGTGGATCCATCCTCGGCGACAAGACGCGCATGGAGCGGCTCTCGGTTCAAGAGAACGCCTACATTCGACCGAGCCCATCGTCAGGCACCCTGGGTGGCGTCGCAGAAAAAACCCGCGAGGCCGTTCTGGTCTGTGAAGCCGCGGGATACGACGTGGTGATCGTCGAGACGGTGGGGGTTGGTCAATCCGAAACTACGGTCGCTGGCATGACCGATATGTTCGTCTTGCTGCAGTTGCCGAACGCTGGGGATGACCTGCAAGCGATGAAGAAAGGCATCATGGAGCTCGCCGATCTCGTCGTGATCAATAAGGCAGATCTCGATCCCGATGCCGCGACTCGTGCCGAAGCGCAGATCACTTCCGCGCTTCGAGTGCTGCGTTTCACGGGAGCGCCGGGCTCACACGACGAATCGCGTTGGCATGTACGTGTGATGCGTGGCAGTGCACTCAAGGGCGAAGGGCTCGAGACGTTCTGGTCCAATGTCGCCGATTTTCGAACCATGCGTGATCGCAGCGGCGAGTTTGCCGAACGCCGTCGCCAGCAAGCGCTCACCTGGATGTGGGACGAAGTCCACGCACGCCTTGTCGCCGACTTCCGGGAAAGCGCAGCCGTCCGCGATGCCTTGCCGAGGACCATCGATGATGTGACTCACGCGCGGGTTGCACCGTCGTCGGCCGCACGCAGACTTCTCGATCTTTTCGAAGCACACTGACACCACAAGAATTCAACATAGGGATAGCCCATGCACGACATTATTCACCTGCTCGAACAGAAGCGCGCCCAGGCCCGGCAGGGCGGCGGACCAAAGCGCGTCGCCGCCCAGCACGCCAAAGGCAAGCTCACCGCGAGGGAGCGCGTAGAGCTATTGCTGGACGACGGCACATTCGAAGAGTGGGATATGTTCGTCGAGCATCGCTGTGCCGATTTCGGCATGCAGGATCAAAAAATTCCGGGTGATGGCGTCGTGACGGGATGCGGCTTCATCAATGGCCGACTCGTGTTCGTGTTCAGCCAGGATTTCACGGTTTTCGGCGGTTCGCTCTCCGAAGCGCATGCTCAGAAGATCTGTAAAGTACTCGACACCGCCATGAAGGTCGGTGCGCCCGTGATCGGCATCAACGACTCTGGCGGCGCCCGTATTCAGGAGGGGGTCGCCTCGCTCGGTGGGTATGCCGAAGTCTTCCAGCGTAATGTCACCGCATCGGGCGTCGTGCCGCAGATCAGTCTGATCATGGGCCCATCTGCGGGCGGCGCGGTGTATAGCCCCGCACTCACCGACTTCATTTTCATGGTGAAGGACAGCTCCTATATGTTCGTCACCGGACCGGACGTCGTCAAAACGGTGACGCACGAGGAAGTGACGGCGGAAGACCTCGGCGGCGCGATCACTCATACGACCCGCAGCGGTGTCGCAGACCTCGCGTTCGACAACGATGTCGAGGCCATCTTGATGTTGCGGCGCTTCTTCAATTATTTGCCGGCCAACAATCGCGAAAAGCCGCCGATGCGCGAAGCCTTCGACCCGCCGGATCGCGACGACTATTCGCTCGACACGTTGGTGCCCGATAACCCGAACAAGCCTTATGACATGAAGGAGTTGATCAACAAGGTGGTCGACGACGGCGAGTTCTTCGAGTTGCAACCCGAGTACGCCAAGAACATCATTATCGGCTTCGGTCGCATGGATGGTCAGGTAGTCGGCATCGTAGCTAACCAACCGCTCGTGCTCGCGGGCTGCCTCGATATCAAGAGCAGCATCAAGGCCGCTCGGTTCGTTCGTTTCTGCGATGCGTTCAATATCGCAGTCGTCACGTTCGTCGATGTGCCGGGCTTCATGCCCGGCACGGCGCAGGAATATGGCGGCATCATCAAGCACGGCGCGAAGCTGCTCTACGCCTATGCGGAGTGCACGGTGCCCAAGGTGACCGTGATTACCCGCAAAGCCTATGGCGGTGCTTACGACGTCATGGCGTCGAAGCATCTGCGCGGCGACATTAACTTCGCTTGGCCAAATGCAGAAATCGCCGTGATGGGCGCAAAGGGCGCCGTCGAGATCATCTTCCGTGAAGAGAAGTCCGATCCGGCGAAGCTCGCGGCGCGCGAAGCCGAGTATCGCGAAAAGTTTGCGAACCCGTTCATCGCTGGCGCCCGCGGTTACATCGACGACGTGATCATGCCGCACGGCACGCGGCGACGCGTCTGCCGAGCGCTTACGGTGTTGCGAGACAAAAAAATAGAAGAACCGTGGCGCAAGCACGGCAACATTCCGCTTTGATCGCGCGCAGGGAGTCAAAAATGTTCAAGAAGATACTCATTGCCAATCGTGGCGAAATCGCCTGTCGTGTCATCAAGACGGCTCGCCGCATGGGCATCAAGACCGTAGCGGTGTACTCCGAAGCGGACAAGGACGCACGTCATGTCGAGCTCGCCGATGGGGCGGTGCTGATCGGACCCGCGCCTTCGCGCGAGTCTTATCTCGTCGCCGATCGCATCATTGCGGCTTGCAAGCAAACGGGCGCCGAGGCGGTGCATCCGGGTTACGGGTTTTTGTCGGAGAACGCCGAGTTCTCTCGTCGGGTCGAGGAAGAAGGCATCATTTTCATCGGACCGAAACATGCCTCCATCGCCGCGATGGGAGACAAGATCGCTTCGAAAGAGCTCGCGGCAAAAGCCAAGGTCAACACCATTCCGGGGTGGAATAATCCGATCGAGTCGGCCGAAAAGGCTGTCGAGATCGCCAAGAACATCGGTTATCCGGTGATGATCAAGGCGAGTGCGGGCGGCGGCGGCAAAGGTCTTCGCGTCGCCTGGAATGACAAAGACGCATTCGAGGGGTTCAACTCTTGCCGTAACGAGGCTCGTAATAGCTTCGGCGACGATCGTGTCTTCATCGAAAAATTCGTCGAAGAGCCGCGCCACATCGAGATTCAGGTGCTTGGCGACGCTCACGGTAATTGCGTATATCTCTGGGAACGCGAGTGCTCGATTCAGCGTCGCCACCAAAAGGTGATCGAAGAGGCGCCGAGTCCCTTCCTCGATGACAAGACGCGCAAGGCCATGGGTGAGCAGGCGGTAGCGCTCGCCAAAGCGGTCAAATATCAAAGCGCCGGTACGGTGGAGTTCGTCGTCGGTAAAGACCGCAGTTTTTACTTTCTCGAAATGAACACGCGGCTCCAGGTGGAACACCCGGTCACCGAGTGCATCACCGGCCTCGATCTCGTCGAACAGATGATCCGTGTCGCGGCGGGAGAAGAACTCGGCTTCTCGCAAAAAGAGATTCGACGCGAGGGCTGGGCGATCGAATGCCGCATCAACGCCGAAGATCCGTTCCGTAATTTCCTGCCGTCTACCGGCCGACTCGTGAAGTATCGACCACCCCTTCAAAACATGGAGGCCGCACATCCGGTTCCGGCAGAGGGTGGTGTCCGCGTTGATACCGGCGTGTACGAGGGTGGCGAAATCCCGATGTACTACGACTCGATGATCGCCAAGCTCATCACCTACGGCGCCGATCGTAATGAGGCGATCGCGAAGATGCGCGAAGCCCTGAACGGTTTCGTCATCCGCGGAATTTCAAGCAATGTGCCGTTTCAGGCGGCGCTGCTTGCGCATCCCCGCTTCATTGCGGGTGATTTCAATACCGGATTCATCGCCGAGCAGTATCCGAAAGGTTTTTCGGCATCGGCAGTACCGCACGATGAGCCCGAGTTCTTGCTGTCGCTTGCCGCCATTTCGCATCGGCGTACGCGTGAGCGCGCTGCTCGTATGACAGGCCAGCTTCGTCATCGTGAAGTGCGTATCCGCGAAGATTTCATCATCGTACTGCGCGACGAAGCCGGTGGTCGTGATGAAATTCCAGTCAACGTGCATCCCGTCGGATCGATGTTCAATGTGAGTATCGCCGGTCGTACTCATGAGGTGTCGTTCGAGGACAATCTTCGTGACATCGCGGTTCACGGGTACTTCGATGGCCAGCCGTTCTGCGCTCAAATCGAACGCATTGGCCTCGGCTATCGAATTTCTCACAACGGTACGAGTCTCTTCGCCAAGGTCTTCACCCCGCGTCATGCGCAGCTCGAAGCCTTGATGCCGTTCAAGGCGCCGCCCGATCTCTCGAAGGTGTTGCTCTCGCCCATGCCGGGGCTCTTGGTCGATGTCGCGGTTCAGCCCGGTCAAACGGTACGTGCGGGTGAGCGTCTTGCAGCGATCGAAGCCATGAAAATGGAGAACATCCTGTTCGCTACGCAGGACTGTGTCGTCTCTGAGGTTCTCGCGAAGAAAGGCGATAGCCTCGCGGTCGACCAGATCATCATCAAGTTCCAGTGAGCGAAGCGGACAACGTTTAGTATGTCGGATTCATTGAAACGTCCCTTCCGAGTCCTCGGTATTCAGCAGGTGGCCATCGGTGGCACGGATAAGCAGCGACTGCGCACGTTGTGGGTCGACATGCTGGGCCTCGAGGTCACCGGAAACTTCGTCAGCGAACGCGAGAACGTCGACGAAGATATCTGCGCCATGGGACGTGGCGCGATGCGTGTCGAAGTCGATTTGATGCAGCCGCTCGACCCTGAAAAAAAGCCAGCGGTGCATACGACGCCGCTCAATCATATCGGTCTTTGGATCGACGACTTGCCGAAGGCCGTCGAATGGTTGACGGCTCAAGGCGTTCGTTTCGCTCCAGGGGGAATTCGAAAAGGCGCAGCGGGTTATGACATTTGTTTTCTGCACCCGAAATCGAGCGATGAATTTCCCATTGCCGGTGAGGGTGTACTCGTGGAGCTTGTTCAGGCGCCGCCCGAGGTCATCTCTGCACTCGGTTGAGTGCTAGGCGATCGATCAAGCTTTCGGAACTCGATGTAGCGCGACGATCAGTGTGCCGGGCCCTCCGTGCACGCCGATTGCGGGCCCCATATCGGTTAGCGCGCAAAATTCGACGCTGCCCTTTGGGTACTTGGCGACGAGCTCGTCGGCGAGCAGGCGACCTTCTTCTTGGCGATCGCCGTGGCCTACCAGAATACGCACGGTTTCTCTCGCTGGATCGATGCGGTAACGCCGAGCCACGAATCGTGCGAAGCGACTGCGTAACTTCAGCGGCCCGAACAGTCCACCGCCCGCGCTGATTCGACCGTCCGGCCATGTGCGCAAAATCACGTTAAGGCCCAGTAGACGTGCCACCTTGCCGACGATGGCCGGAACACGCCCTCCGCGAACGGCGAAATCGATACTTCCGAGTAGGGCGAAAGTTTGCGTATTACCCATCGCTGTCTGGGCTGCAGCGACGACGGTTGGTGCATCTGCGCCTTGAGATGCCGCTTCGGATGCAGCGATCGCGATGAGCCCTTGGCCCACCGAGGCATTGCGGCTGTCGAGTGCAGAGACGGGCTTTCCTTCGGAGGCGACTCGCTGCGCCGCTTTTGTTGCCGCATCCCATGTTCCGCTATGGCGAGACGTGAGGTTTATCGACACCACCGCGTCGTAATGCGATGCGAGGAATTCGAACATCCGACGAAAATCGCCCGGTGGCGGTTGCGATGTTTTGGGATGAGCGGGATTGGTAACGAGTTCTCGATAGAACTCGCTCGGCGTCATGCTCACCTTGTCGAGATAAGAATAGTTGGCGAAATGGATCCGCACGGGAACGACGTGGAGACCATATCGATCGACAAACTCTTCCGGCACATCTGCGCCCGAGTCCACAACCACTGCTACACGCTGGGTGCGACGATGATGCGCAGCACTTTGCTGCATACGCATATCGTCGGCCTTTTGACCGCTGAGCTCACCGAACGTCTCGGCAATGCGGAAGATGTTTTCCGGATCGTCGACATGGACATGGATCTTGGCTTTTCGTTTGCTGCCGCTCACGACGAGACTCGCGCCTGAGGTCGAGAGCATTTCTCGCAAGAGCCGCAAGTCGATGTCTTCACCAGTCTTCGCCGTGACGAGACATTCCGTACAGTAACGGTAGTCCTGATCGACCGCCGGAGCCGCCGAACCCGCCATGATTTCATCGCCTGTGTGCAGCGGAGCGACGACTGTGCCGAGTTCGCCTGTATCGAGGAATCGGCGCATACCCTCGAGCACTTCGACGAATCCGAGCGCTCCTGCATCGACGACGTTCGCTGCGCGCAGCTCTTCGAGCTGATTACGCGTAGCGTCGAGAGCCTCGTTTACTCTCGTGAGTGAGTGTGTGAACAAACTTTGAAAATCCGGAGAGCGAGCAGCTTGCGCTTCAGCTGCATCGGCAAATTCTCGTAGCACCGTGAGGATCGTCCCCTCGCGAGGCTGCGATAGAGCCTCTTTGGCGTAGATTGCTCCTTTACGGAGGGCGAGGACGAACTCCCCGATGCTGAGACGCGCAAGATGCCCCGCGCCGTCACCAAGTCCGAGTAGGAACTGCGCAAGGATCGCTCCAGAATTGCCGCGCGCTCCATCAAGCGCCGCATCGGCTGCGCGCACCAACATACTTCCGGCATGAGGTTCAGGCGCTCGATCGAGTGAAGAGAGCACCGCGGATAGTGTTAGGGACATGTTAGTTCCCGTGTCGCCGTCAGGTACCGGGAATACATTGATCTTATTGATATGATCGGTTTTCTCGAACAAGCGATAGATACCGGCTCGCAGCAGGTTCGCCAGTTGCAGCCCATCGAGTTCGACCAGCTCGTTCTTCATTGAAGGTTTACGGCGAACGTATTGCTACCGTATCGAACAACGACGCCCTCAGGCGTAATACGCTCGAGAAGCAAACCTTCTTTCGAAGATTCGCCTTCTCTCAGTCGCTGACCGTTCAGCAGTACGAAGCGAAGCGCCGGATTGGCATCGTAGACATGCATGTTCAAATCAGCGGTAGGCAGACTCGCGCCCCGTGCGAGTAAATCGTCACGTGTATTCAGATTGGTCGAATCAGATAAGGCTACCGATTCGGGCACAGCGGGCGTGACCGTCGACGCAGGGGGCGCAGCTTGTGGCGCAGCGGGTGTCGAAGGCTCAAGCGTTGTCTGCACGCTAGGCGAGGGGGAGAGTGCAAGGCCTTCGACGGGTTCCTCGGAGTTAGCAGAGGGGTTTCGAAGCAACAGGAACACCACGAGCAATAGGTTGATCGCGAGCAGCGCGATGAGCACGATGCCCCATACGGGTAACCGTTGCCGCCCCATCGCCATCCCGTGTGAGAACACGGCTGGATGGTCCTGGCGCAGGCGCGAATTTTCAGATTTTCGCAGTGCGTCGAGAATGAAAGACATGATGAAGTAACCCGCCTCAGTCGGCGGAAGTCCCCCTTTCTTGCGAAGTATTGCATGGTCGGGACCTCGACGGGCATAGTCCCGGCCATCGTGTACGGACCTTGGCAGCTGCAGCCGATCGGCAACCTTCAACCCGGCACTCTGCCATCCTGTGTCGAGGGTGCGGCGTTTTGGTTCGCACAGCTCAGTGATTTTCGTGATCAGCTGTCCAGTATGGCTGACATCGTTCTGAGCCCTGACGAGCTCGAGCGGGCTCAACGAATGTCCGCCGAGCCGTCTCGCATTGCTTATGTCACGTCTTGCGTGCTGCTGCGGCGCATCTTGAGCGCTCATCTTGGGATTAATGCGAACGAAATAGTACTGGTCCGCGGCGAACATGGAAAACCAGTGCTCGCCGATTCATTGAGCGCCCGTGGTCTTTACTTCAATCTCAGCCACGGGGGAGATGCGTGGCTGTGCGGCGTGTCGAGTAACCATGAAATCGGTGTCGACGTCGAAACTCGACGTCGAGTGCCGAGTGCCGAACGTCTTGCGACGAGGGTACTGTCGACGGCCGAGCGCGCAAGTCTGTCTTTTCTCGAATCGTCTGACGAAGCGATGAGAGATGCCGCGTTCTTACGATGCTGGACGCGTAAAGAAGCCGTACTGAAGGCGGCCGGAAGCGGTTTCTCCTGGGCGGCACGTGATGTTGACGTGGGTATCGAAAGAGATTTTCGTCGCACAACTCTTCCGCAGAAGCCGGGCTGTGAGGCCGGCGTTTGGTCTATCGACTTACCCGTCCCCGGATTTGCCGCTGCTGCGGTCATCGGATCTGGCTCGTTAGTTCAGCCTACGTGCACCGTAGCGCGACTTTCACCATGACTCCAAGAAAAAAATTCTTTGATCATGCTGTCATCGCGGCGATC
>JBIIHO010000038.1:0-10079 GCA_044235605.1 Steroidobacteraceae bacterium
TCGTACGGCGCGGATGGTCTGATCAAGATCTCAAAAAACTGGCAGGCGAAAATGTTCTTCGTGCTTGGGCAAAAGCGGAAGACGTAGCGGCTCGACTTCAGCGCGAGCGCAATCCTTCAACGGTGGTGTATACAGCGCCTAGAAACTAAGCGCGTAAAGCGGTTTGCAGGGCTAGTTCAGCAAGCGGAGCAACCTGTGCGGCATATTTCTTTGCCTCGGGACTGACCGCCGTTCCGCGTTGGACTCGGCCTGCAATGCCGTGACAGATGCCAGCGAGACGGAACAAGCAGAACGCGATGTAGTACTCGAGGTCCGGTAGACCATCGAGACCCAGACGGGCGCAGTATCTTGCGACGTACTCTTTTTCTTGAGGGATCCCGAGCTCGTTAAGATCGATACCCTTCAAGCCGCGCACACCACCGGAGGGCATTCTGTACATCATCAGGTGGTAGGCAAAGTCGGCGATGGGGTCGCCTAACGTAGAGAGTTCCCAATCGAGTACGGCGACGATACGCGATGCATCGACGTTGAACATCATGTTGTCGAGGCGATAGTCCCCATGCACGAGTGACGGCGCAGGCTCCTGCGCGGGTGCATTCTTTGGCAGCCACTCGATGAGCTGCTCCATCGTCGAGACGCGACCTGCTGCTTCTGCGTCCACTGCATATTGCTTTGACCACCGGCTAACTTGTCGAGCGACGTAGCCCTCGGGACGTCCATAGTCTGCAAGGCCAAACTTCCGGTAATCGATGGCGTGTAAATCCGCCAAGGTATCGACCATTTGCCCGAATACGGACTGCCTCATCTCGCGAGAGAGTTCGGGTAGCGCAGGGTCCCAGAAGATACGTCCGTCAACATACTGCATGACGAAGAAGGCCGTACCGATGACCTTCGGGTCTTCGCAAAGAAGCAAAGGCCTCACTACGGGAAAGTCCGTGTGGGTAGCCAAGGCATGCATCACTCGATACTCGCGATCGACGGCATGGGCTGAAGGCAAAAGTACACCCGGAGGCTTTCTTCTTAAGACGTACGACGCGTTCGGCGTATCGAGACGGTAGGTCGGGTTCGATTGACCACCGGCGAACTGATGCACACGCAAGGGGCGCTCAAAGCCCGGCAGGTGTTGACCTAAATACTGCTCAAGCGCAGCGACGTCGAATTCGAGTCCACGACGGAACTCGTGGGTCACGCTCACGGTCGACCACCTCGCCGTGGACGAGTGTGTTGAGTACGGAACGGTTGTGCGCGACGTGAGCCTTCGGCTGTCAGTCCAGTTCCCGCCGGCTGCCACGCCGGTACCAAGTGATTTTTGCTTGGACCGATCAGATCGGCGCGCCCCATTCGGCGCAACGCTTCGCGGAGCATCGGCCAATTGTTTGCATCGTGATAGCGCAAAAACGCTTTGTGCAAACGACGGACTTTAAGCCCCTTAGGAATGACGACTTCTTCGCTTTGTCGTGTCACACGTCTTAGGGGGTTCTTGCCGGAGTGGTACATCGCAGTGGCCGTTGCCATCGGCGACGGCAGGAACGCCTGTACCTGATCTGCGCGAAAGCCGTTTTTCTTCAGCCAGAGCGCAAGCTCCAGCATGTCTTCGTCGGTCGTGCCGGGATGCGCAGCGATGAAATACGGGATGAGATACTGCTCTTTCCCAGCTTCTTTTGAGTATCGATCGAAGAGTTCCTTGAAGCGGTAATAGGTCCCGACCCCCGGTTTCATCATCTTCGATAGCGGACCTTCACCGATTGCCTCCGGAGCAATTTTTAGATATCCGCCGACGTGATGCTGCGCGAGCTCTTTAACGTACTCCGGAGACTCGATGGCGAGGTCGTATCGCACTCCGGAGGCAATGAGCACTTTCTTGATGCCGGGTAATGCACGCGCTTTTCGATAGAGCTCGATGAGCGGTGTATGGTCTGTGTTGAGGTTTGGGCAGACGCCCGGATAGACGCATGACGGCTTTCGACAGGCGCTCTCGATTTCACGGCTCTTGCATGCGAGTCGATACATGTTGGCGGTTGGACCGCCGAGGTCGGAAATGACACCCGTGAAACCTGGGACTGTATCGCGTACTTTTTCAATTTCTTTGAGGACGGATGCTTCAGAACGACTCTGGATGATTCGTCCCTCATGCTCGGTGATCGAGCAAAATGTGCACCCCCCAAAACAGCCGCGCTGAATAGAGATGGAGAATCGGATCATCTTGTAGGCAGGGATTTCCGCCTTGCCATAGAAGGGATGAGGCTGCCGCTGATAAGGCAACTCGTAGACGTAATCCATCTCTTTCGTAGTGAGTGGAATCGGCGGCGGGTTCAGCCACACTTCGGTGTTCCCGTGACGCTGAACCATCGCACGCGCATTTCCTGGATTAGCCTCAAGATGCAGAATGCGCGAGGCATGGGCGTACATGACCGGATCGTCTACAACTTGTTCAAAAGAAGGCAGACGAATCACACTGCGACTACGGTCAGCATTTTTGACGCGCCGCACGAAGCGGACCACCGTTTCCCCAACGGGAGCTTGAGCTGCCGCGACAGTCGCTGCTTTGGTACCGCCGTTGTCGTCCATGGCATAAGGATCGATCGGCGGATTGAGTGGTCCAGGCGTATCAAGATGCGTCGAGTCTATTTCGACCCATCCTTCCGGCATAACCTTTCTGGTAAACGCCGTGCCACGCAAATCGCTGATGGCGGTGATCGGCTCTCCCGCGGCGAGTCGGTGCGCGACCTCGACGATCTGACGCTCGGCGTTACCGTAGAGCAGCAGATCAGCCTTGGCGTCTAGCAAAATAGAGCGACGCACTTTTTCGGACCAATAATCGAAGTGCGCAATTCGACGCAGGCTGGCCTCGATACCGCCGATGACGATCGGCACGTCGGGAAATGCTTCGCGAGCGCGCTGTGCGTAGACAATCACCGATCTGTCGGGACGCTTCCCACCCTCCCCGTTCGGTGTGTACGCATCATCGCTACGGATTCGGCGGTCGCTGGTGTAGCGGTTTACCATCGAGTCCATGTTGCCGGCGGTAATACCAAAGAAAAGATTGGGCTTACCGAGTGCACGGAAGGGATCGGCGCTCTGCCAGTCAGGCTGCGAAATGATGCCGACCCGGAAGCCCTGCGCTTCGAGCAGCCTGCCTATGATGGCCATCCCGAAACTCGGATGGTCGACATACGCATCGCCGGTGACGACGATCACGTCGCAGCTATCCCAGCCGAGCGCGTCCATTTCGGCGCGCGACATGGGCAAGAACGGGGCTATGCCGAAACGCGTAGCCCAATACTTACGATAGGAGTTGATGTCGCGAGCCTGGTCCATGGCGGCGACATTAGACCACAGAGAGAGGCGTTAGACAGGTACGGCGGCGGGGTTGTAGGACATCAATCCGAGCGACTCGGCACTCACGTGCTTACCGGGTTTGAAGTTCTCTTCTCGGCCCGAATGATAGTTGAGGGCGGTCTTTCGGGATTCCAGCATCACCCAATTAGCCCTCGGTAATCGAGCCTCGACATAACGCCGCAGCGCTTCGTCGATCGAATCTGCTGCGGCAAAGGCGCGAGCGACCACCATCCCATCCTCGATACCCATGGCGGCGCCCTGGCCGAGGAAAGGCAGCATCGGGTGCGCGGCATCGCCGATGAGCGTCACTCGACCGCGAGTCCACTCAGGAAGCGGCTCGCGATCGAATAGGGCCCACTTGAATAATCCGTCTGGTGGGGTCGCCGCGATGAGCGTGCGAACTCCCTCGTACCATCCGGAATACTCATCCAGCATTTCTTTGATCGTGGCGCGGATTGACCAACCTTCTTCTCGCCAATCGTCACGCTCGGTCAGTCCGACAAAATTGACTAATGAACCGCCACGAATGAGATAGCGCGTGAAGCTGCGTCCCGGACCCGTCGATAGGCACGAGCTCGGCTCGATCGTGCCCGCCGGAAGATGATCGAACGGAACGAGACCCCTGAACGCCATGTATCCGGTGAACCTAGGGGTGTCCCTCCCGAAGAGCTGTTCACGAACTCGCGATCGGACGCCATCCGCGCCGATCACGACATCGGCACGCACTGAAGTGCCATTTTCGAAAAATAGTGTCACGCCATTAGCGTCTTGCTTGAGGCCCTTGAACGCATGATTCGTGCGGATGGCCTGTTCATCGGTCGTGACCACGAGATCTGCGAGCTCTCGGTGTAGATCGGCCCGGTGCACTTGGTAGTACGCCGCGCCGTATTTCTCCCTCATCTCATTGCCTCGGGAGATCTCCACCAGCATCTCACCCGTCTTCCAATGCTTCACGCCTCCACGGTCGGGGCGCATCCCGATTCGCTCCAACGTGCCCTGAAGGCCGATAGCGTTCAGCACGTGGGTAGCGTTCGGCGACACGGTAAGACCGGCACCGACCTCTCCGAGGACGGGGGCTTGCTCGTACACCACCGGTTTGAAGCCGAAAGTTTGCAGTGCGCGTGCTGCCGTTAGTCCGGCAATTCCCGCACCCACGATGGCAATATTGGATTGAGTCATGCCTGCCAAATTGCCCGGGTTCTAGGCCTAGGGCACGGCTCGTCTATCGGCTGATCCACATCGTGGCCACGATCGTGGCTGTTCCCGCAGGGCGGACAAAAAGCTAGGATTCGCTAACCCCTTCACGCCCTCCTACCCTCATGCGCGACTCCGACCATGAGGCGATCGTCGTTCGCGGCGCTCGCCAGAATAATTTGAAGAATCTCGATATCGAGATCCCGACAGGTCAACTCGTCGTCGTCACGGGAGTGTCTGGCTCGGGCAAGTCTTCGCTCGTGTTCGACACCCTATACGCAGAGGGGCAGCGGCGTTACGTCGAAACGTTCTCGCCTTACGCGAGACAGTTCCTCGATCGTATGGACAAGCCTGCGGTCGATGCGATCGAAGGAATTCCACCCGCTATCGCCATCGACCAGACGAATCCGGTTCGCACGTCGCGCTCGACCGTCGGTACGATGACAGAGCTCAATGATCACTTGAAACTGCTGTTTGCTCGTGCAGCGCACTTGCACTGCCGTAAATGCGGCGAGGTCGTGAATCGCGATACACCGGAAAGTATTCGTGCCGATCTCGGACGGCGAGCATCTGCCGCAGGCGATCCAAGACTCTTGATGTGCTTTGAAGTCAAGGTCCCGAAAAACTTCAAAGATACGGAGGTGGCTGCACTGCTGGAGAAGCAGGGATACACGCGCATCCGGTCACGCAGTAAACAAGCTATCGAGGTAGTTCAGGATCGACTTCGCCTCGGAAGTGCAGATCCCGCACGAGTCGCTGACTCTCTGGAAGCTGCGCTTCGGGTGGGTCGAGGCCGCGTCCATGTGCACGCACTCGATACGGAAGATTCCGAGACCGTTCGCGAAACTTGGCACTATTCGAACACCCTGCACTGCGCACGCTGCGATGTTGCCTACCGCGAGCCGACTCCCAGCAGTTTCTCCTTTAATTCACCCGTAGGGGCCTGCGAATCCTGTCGCGGCTTCGGCCGCATCATCGGTGTCGATTACGGCTTGGTCATTCCCGATCACGGCAAGACTTTGCGGGGCGGCGCCATTCGGCCCTGGCAGACGGCCTCGTACAGCGAATGTCAGGATGACCTCGAGCGACTCAGCAAGAAGCGCGGGATTCCGCTTGATACCCCTTGGCGAGATCTGACCGATGCGCAGCGCGAGTGGGTCATAGAAGGCGAAGGAAAGTGGGCTCGTAATACTTGGTATGGCGTCAAGCGGTTTTTTGCCTGGCTCGAAACTAAAGCCTACAAAATGCACATCCGCGTGCTGCTGTCTAAGTACCGCGCATACACGCCATGCACAGCATGTGACGGTGCAAGGCTTAACTCCGAATCCTTGCTGTGGCGACTGGGCGACACCAAACTCGCTAACTCCGCGCTTGCAGGGCGATCTCGATTCATGCCGCGCGGTGTCGATTGGTCGCACGAGACTCTCGAGTCGATGTCAGGTCTGTGTCTGCATGATTTCATGCTTCTCCCTATCGAGAGATCACGAGAATTCTTCGATGAGCTACGGCTTTCCGGCGCACTCGATGAGGCGACCGAGTTGTTGCTGGCCGAGATACGTGGACGCTACAAATATCTGTGTGAGGTGGGGCTCGGCTATCTGACGCTCGACCGACAGTCCCGCACGCTGTCGGGCGGTGAAGTGCAACGTATCAATCTCACGACCGCGCTCGGCACTTCGCTCGTCAACACGTTATTCGTTCTCGATGAGCCGTCTATCGGTCTGCATCCACGCGATATGCAACGTGTGATTAGCGTAATGCACCGGCTACGGGACGCAGGAAATTCACTTCTGGTCGTCGAGCACGATCCGCAGATCATGCAACAAGCCGATCGACTGCTCGATATGGGGCCTGGTGCTGGCGAGCACGGAGGCGAAATCGTTGCTTGGGGCACGCCCAAAGAGGTCTGCGCAACGAAAGAGTCTGTGACAGGGGCTTATCTCGTCGGTAAGCGACGCGTCGAACTGCCGCCGTCTCGCGAGATAGGGAAACGCGACAATCAAAAATATATCGAGTTGCTCGGTGCAGAGCAGCACAACCTCAAGAATATCGATGTACGGTTTCCGCTCAACCAGCTCGTTTGCATCACCGGTGTTTCAGGGTCCGGCAAATCGACGCTGATGCAGGATGTGTTGTATCCCGCACTGCTCAAACATTTGGGCCGTCCGACCGAGGCGGCGGGCAGTCACAAAGGCTTGAAAGGGGTCGAACACATCACCGAGGTTGCGTTCGTCGATCAAACGCCTATCGGTCGTACCGCGCGCTCAAACCCGGCAAGTTATGTCGGTGCTTTCGATGTCGTACGCGATCGATTTTCGAAACTCCTCGAATCCCGCGAGCGGGGGTATACCGCAGGAACATTCAGCTTTAATTCGGGCACGGGGCGCTGCCCAGCGTGTACAGGTAGTGGTTTCGAGCACGTCGAGATGCAGTTCCTATCGGATGTCTATCTTCGATGTGGGGAGTGCAACGGCTCGCGATATCGGACCGAAACCCGGGAGGTACGCCACCCTGGGCCGAATGGTCGTTCTGCGAGCATCTCCGATGTGCTCGAAATGACCGTCACTGAGGCGCTCCTATTCTTCGCGGACGACCCTGAGCTCGCGAGGCGTCTCGCCCCGCTCGCCGACGTGGGACTCGATTACCTCCGGCTGGGTCAGCCCGTTCCGACTCTATCGGGTGGCGAAGCTCAGCGACTGAAACTGGCGGGTTTTCTCGCTGAGTCCGCAGAGGGCGCTGGGACCGGGAAACTCTTCTTGTTCGACGAGCCGACGACGGGCCTGCATTTCGAGGACATTGCCAAGCTCCTAAAATCCTTTCGCAAGCTTCTCGATGCCGGTCATTCGCTGTTCGTCATCGAGCATAACCTCGACGTCATTCGATCTGCCGAATGGATTGTCGATCTCGGACCAGACGGCGGCGACCGCGGCGGTGAACTGATCGCCTGTGGAACGCCGGCGGACATTGAGAAAATTGGTCATTCCCATACGGGTAAGGCGCTGCGAGAGGCCGTTAGCTATGCGAGCGGAAAGGCGGCCGTGCGCGAACCTGCGCCAGCGAAGAAAGCTGTCGCCAAAGAAAAATCGATCGTCGTGCGCAACGCTCGCGAACATAACCTGCAGAACATCGATGTCGAGATTCCACGAAACGCCTTTACGGTAGTGACCGGCGTCTCGGGGTCGGGTAAATCAACTCTCGCATTCGATATCATTTTTAACGAGGGTCAGCGCCGCTATCTCGAATCCCTCAATGCGTATGCACGACAGTTCGTTCAGCCTGCCGCGCGGCCCGAGGTCGATTCGATAAGAGGCATCCCGCCTACGGTAGCTATCGAACAACGCACGAGCCGCGGCGGACGGAAAAGTACCGTTGCGACCCTGACCGAGATCTACCACTTCTTACGACTGCTCTACGTCAAGCTCGGCACCCAGTATTGCCCAGATTGCGATGTCGCCATCGAACCTCAATCAGCCGAGGCCATCGCCGCTCGCATCATCAAAGACTTCAAGGGAAAGACTATCGATTTACTCGCGCCGCTCATCGTGTCGCGCAAAGGCCTTTATACCGATCTTGCCAAGTGGGCGGCTGCAAAGGGTTATCGAGAGTTGCGGGTCGATGGAGAACGTCTGCCGGTAAAGCCGTGGCCGCGTCTCGATCGTTTCAAGGAACACGATATCGAGCTTCCGATTGCTCGACTCGGCATTTCCGCTCGTGGTGAAGCAGACCTCCGCGCGAAGCTCGCCGAGGCGCTGCAGCATGGCAAGGGCGTCGTTCAGGTCTTGCCTCTCGGCAGTCGAAAGCCCATCGTCTTTTCAACCAAACGAGCCTGCCCGGATTGTGGAACGAGCTTCGCAGAGCTCGACCCGAGACTGTTTTCGTTCAATAGCAAACAAGGCTGGTGCGGTGATTGTTTCGGTACAGGGCTCGAACTGTCGGGCTTCGACGAGGAGCAAACGGGCGAGGAATCTTCCTGGAACGAATGGCATGACGGCGAGGAAAAAACCTGCCAGGGCTGTCGCGGCGAACGACTCAATGCCGTCGCTCGCTCGGTCCGGTTCCGCGGAAAATCGATCGGCAGCTTTACTTGCCAACCGGTATCGAAGTCTCTGGCATCTGTCGAAGGCCTAAAGCTCGATAAACGTGAACGAGCCATCGCTCGAGATCTGCTAGCGGAAATCCGGACGCGACTCGGTTTCCTCGAGCGTGTGGGTCTCGGTTATCTCGGACTCGATCGCGCCGCCCCGACACTCTCCGGGGGTGAAGCGCAGAGAATTCGCCTCGCTGCACAGCTCGGCTCCAATCTTCGCGGCGTCTGCTATGTGCTCGACGAACCGACGATAGGATTACACCCACGCGATAACCGTATTTTACTCGAGGCGCTCGGAGAGCTCGCGGCACATCACAACACGCTGGTGGTCGTCGAGCATGATGAAGACACGATTCGACGTGCCGATCATGTCATCGACTTGGGGCCAGGCGCTGGTGTGCGCGGTGGTCGGATCGTGGGTCGAGGCAAGCTCAAAGATCTGGTCGCCAATCCTGAATCCGTTACAGGACGCTACCTCCGCAATCCACTCAAGCACAGCGCCACACCTCATCGTGCGGTCAATAAGAAAACGTCGTCACTCGTCATCGAGAGTGCTCGGCTCCACAACCTCGCAGATATCGACGCACGTATCCCGCTAGGTCGACTCGTCGTCGTGACAGGCGTCTCCGGCTCCGGAAAGTCCACCCTAGCGCGCGACGTGCTCTACACGAGCGCGAGAAGTATCGTTTCACAGAATGGGGAGGTGGTCGGTTGCTCGGCCATTCGCGGTATCGAGGCCGTCGATCGTGTACTCGAAGTCGATCAAACGCCCATTGGTAAAACGCCACGTTCCTGCCCTGCCACCTACGTAGGCATTTGGGACGACATCAGAAAGATCTTTGCGAACACCAGCGAGGCACGGCTCCGGGGATATAGCGCGAGCCGCTTCTCCTTTAATACGTCCGGAGGTCGCTGCGAGGCCTGTGAGGGACAAGGCGTTCAGACCGTAGAAATGAGCTTCTTGCCTGATGTGAAAGTGACCTGCGATACCTGCCGAGGTAGTCGCTTCAACGCCGAAACACTCTCTGTCACTTGGCGTGATCTGAGTATCGGCGATGTACTGGCGATGAATATCGAAGATGCCGCATCGTTCTTCGAACCCCACGCCAGCTTGCATCACGTGCTTAAGCTGCTTTGCGATGTCGGTCTTGGATATCTCACGCTCGGTCAAGCAAGCCCGACGCTATCCGGCGGTGAAGCGCAACGCATCAAGCTCGTGACGGAGCTTGCCAAAGTTCGTGTCGATCTACGCGCGCCACTTCGTAGCAAGCCTAAGCACAGTTTGTATGTCCTCGACGAACCTACGGTCGGTCTGCACATGGCGGATGTCGAGAAGCTCATCCACGTACTGCATCGACTCGTGGATGCAGGAAACACTGTGGTGCTCGTCGAGCATAATCTCGATGTCATTGCCGAAGCGGACTGGGTGCTCGATATGGGCCGAGAAGCCGGTAATGGC
>JBIIHO010000251.1:0-3035 GCA_044235605.1 Steroidobacteraceae bacterium
GAATGACCGTGACGTCGATATTGACGATGTCGCCGTCTTTGACTTTCTTATCGCCCGGGATGCCGTGGCAGACCACGTGGTTCACCGACGCGCAAATGGTTTTGGGGAACCCTCGGTAGTTGAGGTTGGCCGGGGTCGCCTGCTGCACGCGGGTGATGTGCTCGTGGCAAATGCGGTCGAGCTCGTCGGTGGTCACGCCGGGTTTGACGTACTCGCCGATGAGGTCGAGTACTTCGGCGGCGAGGCGGCCGGCCTCGCGCATTTTTTGCTGTTCCTGCGGGGACTTGAGGGTGACGGACATGGGCTCGGACGAGGGGGTGGAAGGGGGCCCGTAAGACGTTGTTTTTACGGGAGGTGCATGGTATAAAGCGCGGCCTTTTTTGGCAACGTAAACAACCCCACACGCATATAGATACGTCGGTTGCTGGGTGTCCTAAGGTCCTTCGGGGTCGCGGGATGGCAATCGAGATATGCGGAGGCTTAACCCGACAAGGAGTGCTATATGGCCAGCGTGTCCATGCGACAGATGCTGGAAGCGGGCGTCCACTTCGGACACCAAACCCGTTTCTGGAACCCGAAAATGGAAGAGTTCATTTTCGGTGAACGCAACAAAATCCACATTATCAACCTCGAGAAGACGCAGCCGATGTTCGCGGAGGCTGCCAAGTTCATTCACGGGGTCGCCTCGGATGGCGGCACGGTGCTCTTCGTAGGCACCAAGCGCTCGGCGCGTGAGCCCATCCAGAAAGAAGCGGTTCGCGCCGGTATGCCCTTCGTCAACCAGCGTTGGCTCGGCGGCATGCTCACGAACTTCAAGACCGTGCGTCAGTCGATCAAGCGCCTCTCCGATCTCACCGAGATGAAGGCGAACGGTTCGCTCGACAAGCGCGGTAAGAAAGAAGGCACGATGCTGCGTCGCGAGCTCGAGAAGCTCGAGCGCTCGCTCGGTGGCATCAAGCACATGGAATCTCTCCCGGATGCGATCTTCGTGGTCGACGTGGGTCACGAGAACATCGCGATCCACGAAGCCAACAAGCTCGGCATTCCGGTGGTCGCCATCGTCGACACGAACTGTGCGCCCGATGGCGTCGACTACGTCGTGCCGGGTAACGATGACGCGATGCGCGCCATTCAGCTCTACGCCTCGGGCATTGCGGATGCCGTGCTCGAAGGCCGTTCGACGGCTCCGGCGCTCGCCGTGAGCGAAGACGAATTCGTCGAGCTCGACGAGCAGGGAAATCCGAAGCCGAAGGCTGCACGTGGCAAGCCACGTCGCGAAGCTCCGGTGCGTTCGCGTCGTCCGTCTGTGGCCGCCGCTCCGGCGCGTCGCAAGCCGCAGCCCTCCGTGGCAGCGGCCCCGGTCGAGGGAGCGGGAGCCGAGATCGTCGATGTCTCCGAGGTCGATGTCCCCGAAGCGGCCGATGGTGAAGTCGCTCCGGCGACGAGCGCGTCGGCTCCTCGTCGCAAGGCGACCGGTGCGGGTGCTCCGCGCCGTCGTGGTTGAGGCTGAGGGCTGCTCATGAGCATTACTGCTGAAGCCGTCAAACAGCTCCGCGAGCGTACGGGCGCGGGCATGATGGAGTGCAAGAAGGCGCTCGTCGAAACGAATGGCGATCTCGATTCCGCCGCCGAACTCATGCGTAAGCAGGGTCTGGCGAAGGCCGACAAGAAAGCGACACGTGTCGCCGCCGAAGGCGTGATCGCCCTCGAAAAATCGGCCGACGGTAAGTCGGCGGCCATGGTCGAGGTCAACTGCGAAACCGATTTCGTCGCGCGCGAAGCGGACTTCCAGGGCTTCTCGACCGAAGTCGCCAAGCTTGCCCTCTCGGGCAGCCCGGCCGACGTCGAGGCGCTCGCTGCGCTCAAACTCGGCTCGGGCGAAACGGTCGACGAGCGTCGTCGTGCGCTCGTTGCCAAGATCGGCGAGAACATCACGGTGCGTCGTCAGGTATCGCTCAAGGCGAGCGGTTTCCTGGGCGCCTATCGTCACGGTACGCGTATCGGTGCGCTCGTCGCCATCGAGGGCGGCTCGGCCGAACTCGCGCACGACCTCGCCATGCACGTGGCGGCGGTGAACCCCGACTATTTGTCGGCGTCGGACGTTCCGGCCGATGTGTTCGCCAAAGAGCGCGAGATCGAGACCGAGAAGGCGCTTGCCGAGGGCAAGCCGGCGGAGATCGTCGCCAAGATGATCGAAGGTCGTCTGCGCAAGACCTTCAACGAGCGGGCGCTGCTCGGTCAGGCGTTCGTCAAGGACCCGGACCAGACCATCGAGAAGCTGCTCAAGGCCGCGAAGGCCGAGGTGAAGGCGTTCCGACGGTTCGAGGTTGGCGCCGGCATCGAAAAGAAGCAGGATGACTTCGTAGGCGAGGTCATGGCTCAGGTGAAGGCGAGCAGCGGCAAATAAGCCGACGCTCCAGACCCACGAAAACCCCGCCCCGGCGGGGTTTTCTTCAAGAGGAGACGGTTAATGGCTGAAACAGGCATTCGGTACAAGCGCATCCTCGTGAAACTCTCCGGCGAGGCCCTCATGGGTCACGCCGATTACGGCATCGATCCGGCCGTCATCAAGCGCATCGCGCTCGAAATCAAAGAATTGCTCGATCTCGGCGCGCAAGTGGCGGTGGTCATCGGTGGCGGCAACATCTTCCGCGGCGAGGGGCTCGCACGCTCGGGGATGGACCGCGTCACGGGCGATCACATGGGCATGCTCGCGACGGTGATGAACTGTCTCGCGATGCAAGACGCCCTCGAGTCGGTCGGCAGTCATGCTCGGGTGATGTCGGCGATTCGCATCAACGAGGTGTGCGAGGACTACATCCGCCGCCGCGCGATCCGTCACCTCGAGAAGGGGCGGGTGGTGCTCTTTGCGGCCGGCACGGGCAACCCGTTCTTTACGACCGACACGGCGGCCTCGCTCCGTGCGATCGAGATCAATGCGGATATTTTGGTCAAGGCGACCAAGGTCAACGGCATCTATTCTGCGGATCCGATGAAAGATCCGAAGGCGGTGCGCTATCCTCGACTCACCTTCG
>JBIIHO010000252.1:0-3034 GCA_044235605.1 Steroidobacteraceae bacterium
ATAGTAAGCGGTCGGTTCAGCCGGCGCTGAGCTTTGCCTTGATGAGGGCGCTGACCGCGCCCATGTCTGCCTGACCAGCCGCGCGGGTTTTGACGAGCGCCATCACCTTGCCCATGTCCTTAACAGTGGCGGCACCGGTCTCGGCGATGGCCGCCGCAACGAGTGCTTCGATTTCGGACTGGGACAGCTGGGCCGGCAGATAAGCCGAAAGCTGTTTGGCTTCTGCGGCTTCTTTTTCGGCCAGATCGGTGCGACCGCCGGCTTCAAATTGGGCGATGGCTTCTTTCCGCTGCTTGATCATTTTTTCGATGACCGACAGCACTTGGGCGTCATCGAGCGTGATCCGCTCGTCAACTTCACGCTGCTTGATGGCAGCCTGAAGCATGCGAATGACGCCCAGACGCTCCTTTTCTGCGGAGCGCATGGCGTCTTTCATGTCTTGAGTGATGCGCTCCTTGAGCGACATCGGCGATTATCGCGCGCGAGAAACGCTGGTTCGCGGCGAAGAGCGCTTCTGATGGCGCTTCACGGCGGCAGCTTTCTTGCGCTTACGCTCCTGGGTCGGCTTCTCGTAAAATTCGCGGCGGCGAAGCTCGGTGAGGACACCGGCCTTCTCGCAGGCGCGCTTGAAGCGACGCAGGGCAGCGTCGAAATACTCATTTTCTCGAACACGAACGCTCGGCATCTCGACTCAACCCCTTGATTAATAAGGAATTCCTAAAGCGCCCTGCGGAAACAGGGGCGGGGATTCTAATGATCCCCGGAGCAAAAGGCAAAATCCTCGGTAGTCCATGCGCATCCTCGCCATCGAATCCTCCTGTGACGAATCCGCTGCTGCCGTGTTTGACGGAGAACGCGGCTTGCTCGCGCACGAGGTGTTTTCACAGATCGATTTGCATCAGATTTACGGGGGCGTGGTGCCAGAACTCGCTTCTCGAGACCATGTTCAGCGCTTGCTGCCGATGGTGGATCGGGTTCTCGCGCGCGCAGGCGAGGATGGCAAGCCGATCGAGGGCGTCGCCTATACGGCCGGCCCAGGTCTGATCGGTGCATTGCTGACCGGAGCGGCGTTGGCACGCTCGATCGCGCATGCGTGGGCCGTTCCCTCGCTCGGCGTTCATCACCTCGAAGGACATTTGCTCGCGCCGCTACTCGAGCCCGATCCGCCGTCGTATCCCCACGTGGCGTTGCTCGTGTCGGGCGGTCACACGATGTTGATCGAATGCGCGGGCGTGGGGCGTTACACCTTGCTTGGCGAGACGCGTGATGACGCTGCAGGCGAGGCTTTCGATAAAAGTGCGAAGCTGCTCGGGCTGCCTTATCCCGGTGGCCCGCATTTGGCGCGCCTTGCCGAGTCGGGCCGACCTTCGCGTTATCTATTTCCTCGGCCGATGCTCGATCGACCGGGACTCGAGTTCAGTTTTTCTGGATTGAAGACTGCGGTGCTGCACGCCGTGCGAGCGTTACCCAATGCCGATGATCAGGAGCGCGCGGATATCGCACTCGCATTGCAGGATGCCGTCGTCGATACATTGGTTGCCAAAAGTCTGAGGGCCGTTGCGCACACCGGTCTCGATACGCTCGTCGTTTCGGGCGGGGTGAGTGCGAATCGTTGTCTACGCGAACGTCTGGAGGCTGCGGCCGCGAAACATGGTGTTCGCGTGTACTATCCGCGCCTCGAGTTCTGCACCGACAACGCGGCAATGATCGCTGTTGCAGGGCATGCGCGGCTTGCCGCAGGCGAGTACGACGCCGCTGGAATTCGCGCGAGAGCCCAATGGCCGCTCGACAGTTTGAATCCGCCCGGAAATATTTGAGGAGTAACTGAAATCGTGACGACTCGTGCTGCCGATAAAATATTTTTGAGAGGTCTTGAGGTCGAATGCATCATCGGCTTCATCGATTGGGAGCGACGTGTGAAGCAGCGCATCCAGATCGATCTCGAGTTACCGGTCGATTGTACGCGTGCGGCACGCTCCGACGATGTCGTCGATACTCTTGACTATAAAAGTGTCGCCAAACGTGTGATCGCTTTCGTCGAGGCCTCGGAGTTCATGCTGGTCGAGACGATGGCGCATCGCATGGCGATGGTGATTCTTGAAGAGTTCGGCATTGAGTGGGTTCGTATCTGGATCAACAAACCCGGTGCGATTCGCGGTTCGCGCGACGTCGGTGTCGCCATCGAGCGCAATCGCGCAGATCTTGCCGCGTCAAAATAAAAACTCTCTATGACTCGAGTATTCGTAGCTGCGGGCAGTAACGTCGACGCCGAGAAAAATCTTCTATTGGCATCGCATGAGCTCGTGAAGACCTTTGGGAAAGTCGAGTTTTCGCCCGCTTACCAAAATGTCGCTGCAGGCTTCGAGGGTGACGATTTCATCAACTTTGTGGCGGCGTTCGACACCGACTTGCCGGTACGCGGAGTTGTTGCCGAGCTGCAGCGTATTGAGGGTCTCTGCGGTCGAGAGCGTCATGCGCCGAAGTGGGCTCCGAGAAGCATGGATCTCGATATTTTGCTTTTTGGAGATATGGTGTGCGACGAGCCGGGGCTTGTGCTGCCGAGGCCCGACCTACTGCGGCGTGCGTACATGCTCGGGCCGATGGCGGACGTGGGTGGCGACGTAGTGCATCCGCTCGAGCAGCGAACGATTTCGGAGTTGTGGGAACGCTTTGATCGTGGTGCACATCCACTGACACAGATCGAGTTATCACTCGGCGCTCAATGAATTCACCAGGCGACGCTGCGACCTCCATCGACCGGCATCACTTGTCCGGTGATGAAAGGGGCGTCCGCCGCAAAGAAAAGGGCGGTTCGTGCGATATCGAGAGCCGATCCACTGCGTTTGAGCAGGGTTCTTCCGACAATTTTTTGTTGAAGCTCTGCATCGGCGACACCGTCTGCAGGCCACATCACAGGACCCGGCGCGATCGCGTTGACGCGGATCTGCGGACCGAGTTCTCGAGCGAGCGAGCGTGTCAGCATGATGAGCCCCGCTTTGGCGACGCCGTAAACCGGATAGCGACGCAGCGGTCG
>JBIIHO010000253.1:0-3015 GCA_044235605.1 Steroidobacteraceae bacterium
GGCGACCGTCTTGATGCCGAGTTCGCGACAGGCGCGCAGCACGCGCAGCGCGATTTCACCTCGGTTTGCGATGACGATCTTGTCGATCACGGGAGGTGGACGATTTATTGGATCGAGAACAGCGCCTGGCCGAACTCGACCGGATCGCCGTTCTGGACGAGTACGGAAGTGATCTTGCCGGCACGATCGGATTCGATCTGATTCATCATCTTCATGGCCTCGATGATGCAGAGCACCTGACCGACTTTGACTTCATCCCCGATTTGCACGAACGGCTTAGCGCCGGGAGCCGGCGCCGAATAGTAGGTGCCGACCATGGGCGCTTGCACGACATGGTCCGCCGACGCCGCTGCAGGCGCCGAGGACGCGACAGGCGCTGCGGCCACCGCTGCCGCGACGGGCGCAGGCATCGCGGGCGGGGCGAACATCGCTGGCTGCGCGACGACCGCGCCAGTCGGCATGCGACTGATGCGAACCGACTCTTCGCCTTCCTTGATTTCGATTTCGGCGATACCCGATTCTTCGAGCAGCTCGATGAGTTTTTTGACCTTGCGAATGTCCATGGGACCTCCGTGGGGGCGGAAAATGTACCCTATTTGCCGTCAGCTTGGAGATTTCTCCGTCCTCAGAGCGTCGAGTCGCTTGATTTCGTCCCGAATCATGACGCGAGCCTGCTCGACCGGAAGCTTCCCAGCGTTGATGCGTTCAACCTGATCGAGAATGAAATTCGCTTCATCGCCATGCAGCTCGCCGATCTTCACGGCGACGATACGGCGTTGTCCGTCGGCGAAAATCGTGAAAGGAAAGGCCGTGCTGACGCCGAAGAGATCCGCCGCTGCGACACCGTCTTCTTCGCCGATCAGCAGCGGATAATCGAGACCGATCTCTTTGGCGTACTTGATGACGTCTTCACGAAAGTCGACGGCAACACCAACGACTTCGACGCCGCGATCCGCGCGTTCGGCGCGCAACTGACGCAGCAAGGGAATTTCGCGACGACACGGGGCACACCACGTCGCCCAAAAATTTACGATGAGAGACGGTTGCTGGAAACTCGACAGCGTGCGCGGCGGTCCTTCGAGCGTGGCGAGAGAGAAGTCGGGAAGCACCTCGGGGATCGCGCGGGCCACCGACGCTGGCGCATTGGTCGAGCCCGTCGACGCGCCCGGCATGGGAGCGATTTCTGTTGAGTTTGGCACGGGCGCCTTAGGGCCTAAAAAACTACGTATCGCGACGAAGGCGATGGCGCCTGCAATAACAGCGACGACAATAACGAGAGTCGTGGATTTTTTCATGAATCGAGAAGCCTACTGAATTATTTGATCGAATCGGTGCTGCCGGTCGCCTCAGCCGCGACGCGCGCAAACTCATCGGCTTTCATGAAGCCGACGACGCGATAGTTCTTCCGCTCGACCCCGTCACGCCCCCAGAAAGCGATGGTCGGTGGCCCAAAGATTTCGAATCGGCGCAGCAGGGCTTGATCGGCTTCGTCGTTTGCGGTGACGTCGGCCTTGAGCAGAACGGCGTTCGCTAGCGCGGCTTGCACGGCGGCATCCGTAAAAGTGTAGCGTTCCATCTCTTTGCAAGAGACGCACCAGTCTGCATAGAAATCGAGCATGGCCGGACGACCTTCGGCCGCTGCCGCGGCGATCGCTCGATCAAGATCTTCTACGGTCTTGATCCGTGTGAACTCCAGAGTTTTTTGCGGCTTGGAAAGCTGCGGGATCGGTGCGAGTGGATCGCGTCCGCCTAAGAAAACGCCGGCGATCAAGCTGAGTGCATAGAGCCCGAGAACTGCACCAAGCCCGCGCATCACCCAACTCGTGACCGAGCGCGTCTTAAACTCGTTGAAGAGCAGCCTCGCGCCGATGCTGGCAGGTACGGCCCACAGCAACAACGACCAACGATCTTCGACGAGACGACTCAGCATCCACGCTGCTACGGCGAGCATCAGCACACCGAATAATTTTTTGACGGTATCCATCCAACCGCCCGCTTTGGGCAGCAGACGACCGGCGGAAGTGCCGATGACGAGCAGCGGCACGCCCATGCCTAATGACATGACGAAGAGAGCGCTGCCTCCGCGCACCATATCGCCGGTTTGTGCGATCACGGCGAGCGCGGCAAAAAGAGGCGGTGCGACGCATGCCGAAACGATCAATGCCGACAGTGCGCCCATCACAGCGACACCGCCGAAGGTGCCGGCACGCTGTCGATTACTGACGTCGCTCAATCGAGTTTGCAGTGACGCGGGCATTTGGATGGTGAAGAGCCCGAACATCGACAGGGCGAGGGCTACGAAGATCAAAGAAAAGAGAACGATGATCCAGGGTTGCTGGAATAGCGCTTGGATCTGCTGTCCTGCAGCGGCCGCAGCGACGCCAGCAAGCGTATTCATCACCGCCATACCCAGCACGTAGGAGAGCGAAAGCGCGAATGCACGGCCCGTGGTTACGCCACTGCCTTGTCCGGCGATGATGCCGGAGAGGATCGGCACCATCGGCAGCACGCAGGGCGTGAACGCGAGAAGTAGACCCAGTCCGAAGAACGTTAGGAGTACGAACGATAGATGACCCGTGCGGATGAGTTCGGCAAGACGGTCTTGCTCTGAGACGAAGCCCCGCGCGCCACCAGACGACGTTCCCGCCGATGCGGACGAGGCACGATCGGTCGAGCGATTGATGAGATTGGTGTTCGCTGCGGAGTCGGTTGCGGGGAGCAACACTTTGAAACGACGCTTTTCGGGCGGGTAGCAGAGACCTTTATCCGCACAGCCTTGCAGACCCACGACGATCGGGAGCTCCAGGGCGTCACCGGGCGCACGCGACACCGGGATCGAGACGCTGACGCCCTCCTCGAACACCTGCTGGCGTCCGAAGAACTCGTCTTCCTTCCATTTACCCTGCGGGATATCAGGCGAGCCGAGCGTGGCACTCGGGACTCCTGCTGCCGTGTCGAGGCTGAAGTTGAATCGGTGTCGATAAAGGTAATAGCCGGGGGTCACCAGAAAATCGA
>JBIIHO010000254.1:0-2986 GCA_044235605.1 Steroidobacteraceae bacterium
GCGAAGGTCTCGGCACTGCTCGCCAGCACATTCCTCCATGTCGTTGTTGCGGTGGCCGGCAGTTATGCCGTGCTGCGCATCGCGTTCACCACTTTTTCTGCGGGATGATCCGAGATGGCTTCGTACACGTTCATTGATCACACCTACGACGTCGTCGTAGTCGGCGCCGGCGGCGCGGGGTTGCGCTCGACGCTCGGGCTCGCCGAAGCAGGGCTCTCGACGGCCTGCATCTCCAAAGTATTCCCGACGCGCAGTCACACGGTTGCGGCTCAGGGTGGCATCTCGGCCGCGCTCGGCAACATGGGCGAGGACGACTGGCGATATCACTTCTACGACACCATCAAAGGTTCCGACTGGCTCGGTGACCAGGATGCGATCGAGTTCATGTGCAAAGAGGCGCCCGCCGCCGTCATCGAGCTCGAGCACTATGGTGTGCCGTTCTCGCGCACGCCCGATGGCCGCATCTATCAGCGACCTTTCGGTGGCATGACGACCCAATACGGCAAAGGCATCGCGCAGCGTACCTGTGCGGCGGCCGACCGAACGGGCCATGCCATGTTGCACACGCTGTATCAGCAATCGATCAAGAACGAAGCCGAGTTCTTCATCGAATACTTTGCGATCGATCTCATCATGGAAAACGGCGAGTGCCGCGGCGTGATCGCGCTCAATCTCGCCGAGGGCACGCTGCATCGTTTCCGTGCTCACCTCGTCATTCTCGCGACGGGTGGCTATGGTCGTGCGTATTTCTCGTGCACGTCGGCGCACACCTGCACCGGTGATGGCGGTGGCATGGCGCTGCGCGCCGGTCTGCCGCTGCAAGATATGGAGTTCGTGCAGTTTCATCCGACGGGCATTTACGGTGCGGGCTGCCTCATCACCGAGGGTTCGCGCGGTGAGGGGGGTTATCTCACCAATTCACGGGGCGAGCGTTTCATGGAGCGCTACGCGCCGAACGCCAAAGATCTGGCCTCGCGTGATGTCGTCTCTCGTTCGATGACGATCGAGATCCGCGAGGGTCGCGGTGTGGGTAAGGACGCCGATCACATCCATCTGCATCTCGAGCATCTCGGACCAGACGTCATCAAACAGCGTCTTCCGGGTATCGCCGAGACGGCGCGCATCTTCGCAGGCGTCGACGTCAACAAAGAGCCGATCCCCGTATTGCCGACCGTGCACTACAACATGGGCGGAATTCCCTGCAATTACCACGGCGAAGTCGTCACCATGAAAAATGGCGATGCCGACACGGTGGTGCCGGGCCTCATGGCGGTGGGTGAGGCGGCCTGCGTCTCGGTGCACGGCGCCAATCGTCTGGGTTCGAACTCGCTACTCGATCTCGTGGTGTTCGGTCGCGAAGCGGGACGTCATGCGGCCTCGATCGTCAAGCCGGGCCAGTCGCACAAGCCGCTGCCGAAAGACTCGGGCGACCTCGCACTCTCGCGCCTCGATCGATTCTTGAACGCGAACGGCAGCCGTCCGACTGCGCAAGTGCGTCTCGAGATGCAGAAGATCATGCAGTCCGACGCTGCGGTGTTCCGCACCGGCAGTTCGCTGCAAGAGGGTTGCGAGAAACTGCAGAAGACCTACGACTCGTTTGCCGATGTGCGCACGAGCGATCGCGGCCTCATCTGGAACACCGACCTCATCGAAACGCTCGAGCTCGACAACCTGCTCGGTCAGGCGATGGCGACGGTCCGCTCCGCGGAGAACCGCAAGGAGAGCCGCGGTGCCCACGCGCGCGAAGACTTCAAAGATCGCGACGACGCCAACTGGATGAAGCACACGCTGTGCTGGGTCGATGATAAAGGTCACACCAAGATCGACTACCGCCCAGTGCATCTCAATACTTTGACCAACGACGTCGAGCCGATTCCGCCCAAGGCTCGCACTTACTGATCACCTCAGGATCCCACGACCATGGCCCAGCTTCGACTGCCCGAGAACTCGCGCATCAACCGCAACGGCAAGGTGCACAAGGCGCCCGCCGGTGCGACGAACGTCCGTACGTTCAAGGTCTATCGCTACGATCCCAGCGCGGGCGATAACCCGCGTGTCGACACCTTCGAGGTCGACATGGACAGCTGCGGCCCGATGGTGCTCGATGCGCTCATCAAGATCAAAAACGAGATCGATCCGTCGCTGACCTTCCGTCGTTCGTGCCGTGAGGGCATCTGCGGCAGCTGCGCGATGAACATCGACGGCACGAACACGCTCGCCTGCACCAAGAGCTGCGGCGATGTGAAGGGCGAGGTCAAAATCTACCCGCTGCCGCACATGCCGGTGGTCAAAGATCTCGTGCCCGACCTCACGCAGTTCTATGCCCAGTACGCCTCCGTGAAGCCCTGGCTGCAGTCGCGTACGCCGGCGCCGCCCGATCGCGAGCGACTGCAGGCGCCCGAGGAACAAGAAAAGATCGATCGGCCGTCGGCCTGTATTCTTTGTGCATGCTGCTCGACCTCGTGCCCGAGCTATTGGTGGAACGGCGATCGCTATCTCGGCCCGGCTGCGCTGCTCGCGGCCTACCGCTGGATCATCGACAGCCGCGACGATGCCACGGGCGAGCGACTCGATGCGCTGGAAGATCCGTTCCGGCTCTATCGCTGCCATACCATCATGAACTGCACCGAGGCCTGCCCCAAAGACCTCAACCCGGCCAAGGCCATCGCCGAGATCAAGCTCATGATGGCCGAGCGCGAGCACGCTTGAGCGAGGTCGGTCGGCTGCGCTGGCGTTGTCGGCGTGGCATGAAAGAGCTCGATGTGCTGCTCGAGCGCTGGCTGGCCCGTCACGGGTCGGTCGCCGGCGCCTCAGAAATCGGTGCGTTCGAGGCGCTCCTCGACCTGCAAGACCCTGAGCTCGCTCGCTACCTACTCGCGGGCGAACCGCACCCCGAGGCCGCCCTTCGGAGCGTGATCGAGCGCATCCGAGAGGGGTAACTGCCCATCCGCCAAGCGGTTACACTGCAGCGTATGGGTCCCATGCG
>JBIIHO010000001.1:0-31588 GCA_044235605.1 Steroidobacteraceae bacterium
CGAGGGATTCGACTGCGCACACAACCTCGTTTACTGGAACTTCGGCGACTATCTCGGGATCGGTGCGGGCGCACACGGGAAGCTCTCTGGCGTCCGCGCCGACGGCGGCATCACGGTGCTTAGAAGTACTCAGCCTCGGGAGCCGCGTCGGTATCAACGTGATCCGCAGGGGGCGCTCCTCTGGAATGAAGTTGATGAGGACCAGCGACCGTTCGAGTTCATGTTGAATGCGCTGCGTTTGACGGCTGGGTTCGAGATCGAAATTTTCGAGCGCCGAACGGGCGTAAGTTGGGACGCGGTGACTCCAGTAGTGGAGCGGCTGCTGGATCGCGGACTACTGTCCCGCGCAGGTTCGGCGCCATCGGGTCGGGGTCGGATCCTGGCCACCCCGGTCGGATTCCAGTTCCTTAACGAGGTATTACTGGAATTTCTGCCGGAGGAGGCGCCAAAAAGTATGCACAGCGAGCAAAAAACCCCGGCGAACTCGCAAATTACGTGATTTTTTCAGTTTTACTACAAAAATCGATCTATAAGTATTTGTTTTTGTTATAAAAAACACCCGAATAATTTTTTGAGGAAAGACTGAAAAAGGCTGAAATGGCGGAATTTGTCGCTGGAGCAAGTTCGCTATTCCACAGACTTATCCACAGTTTTCACGGACTTACGCCGCCAAAACGGCCGTTGCGCTCCGGCAGGAGTCGTCGGCCCTTGTCGAAACCCGCCCGCCGCGCTTAGACTGCGCGCCCTTTTTCGTCCTGCCCGCTAATTTGGAAGGTCGGTCATGAAGCCCTCGATTCACCCGGAATATAACGAGATCAAGGTGTCCTGCTCCTGCGGCAACACCTTCCAGACGCGCTCGACCCTCGGTCAGGACCTCTCGCTCGAAGTCTGCTCGAGCTGCCACCCGTTCTACACGGGCAAGCAGAAGATCGTCGACACGGCAGGCCGCGTAGACAAGTTCCGTAAGAAGTA
The DNA here is from genome assembly GCA_044235605.1 of Steroidobacteraceae bacterium. GTDB lineage: Bacteria > Pseudomonadota > Gammaproteobacteria > Steroidobacterales > Steroidobacteraceae > UBA964. Next base: position 973 of record JBIIHO010000001.1, read on the forward strand.
CGCCTCCGCCGCTGCACGCTGAGGCTGAGCGGGGCGCCTCCGGCGGTCCCCGATCAACGATTCGACGAGGCGCCCGAAAGGGCGCTTTGTCATTTCTGAGCCGGCCGCATTTGGATCAACCGGAACTTCTGCTAGCGTCTGATCGTCGAAAATTCGTGGATCGCCGCATGAAAATCTCGAAGATTCTCACCACGCTGCTCGTAGCGATGACCGTCGCGTTCGCATCGCTCCAACTCGATGCGCAGTCCTCGCCGCGCAAGCCAGCCGAGCGTAAGTCGCAGGAAAGCTCAAGTTCGCGCAAGGCGCACGAGAAAATCCTCAAGGCTTACGGGGTCTACGAAAATCAGGCACTTCAAGACTACGTGAGCGAAATCGGACAGCGCGTCGCTCGGCAAAGCAGTCTTGCCGATGAGGAATGGAAATTCGTTGTCCTCGACGACGACTCCATCAACGCGTTTACCACGGGCTGCTGCTATGTCTACATCCATCGTGGGTTGCTGATTCATCTCAACTCCGAGGCGGAGCTCGCCTCGGTCCTCGGACATGAGGTGGCGCATGTCACCGCGAGACATCCCCAGAAACGAATGACCCGCGGTGTTTTGGCGACGCTCGCTGCGACCGCGGCGGCGATCTACACCGGCTCCAGCGCTGTCGCCGATCTCGCGAATTTGGGAGCGACCGCCTGGATGCGCGGCTATGGTCGAGAGAACGAGCTCGAGGCCGATCGTATCGGGCTGCAGTATTCCGTTCGCGCGGGATATCGGCCGGAGGCGATGGGCGAAGTCTTCGAGATGTTCCGGCGCGGTGAGCGCTTCGAAATCGATCGTGCCCGCGCCGAGGGTCGCGAGCCACGCGTATACCACGGCATGTTCTCGTCGCATCCGGCGCCCGACGCGCGCGCGGTACAGGCGGCGAAGGCTTCGGCCAATCTCGAGGCAGGTCCTGAGGGCGGATGGATCGACAACCGCGAGCGCTACATGAAGGCCATCGATGGGCTGACATACGGATCGAGCCGCGCGCAGGGCATCGTTCGAGGAAACCGTCTTTACCACGCTGAGCTCGGCATCACGGTTGCTTTCCCCCGTGCTTGGACCGTCGAAAACCAGCGTGATGCGCTCGTTGCCTACACCCCGAACAAAGACACGTTGATGCAGATCACGCTGCGCAGCTACCCACCGACGATGGGACCCCGCGAGTTCCTCATCTCCCAACTGCGCGGGGCGACGTTGTCTGGAGGCCGGCCGATCCAGATAAACGGAATGGAGGGTTATACGGTTCGCGCCACCTCCGGCTCGCCGCTCGATAACGGAGCGGGTCCCGTACGTTGGGTCGTTCTGTACCGCGATAAAAGTGCATACCTCTTCGCGGGTGCGAGCCGCTCCTCGCGAGGCGCTGTTCCGGAGTCCGATGGACTGTTTTTGTCGGTGGCCGAAACCCTGCGCGCACTGAAGCCCGCGGAATTTCCCTTGGCCGAGCCTTACCGACTTCGAATTCGCACCGCGACGCCTGGTACCCGACTCGAGGAGCACGCCGACGACATGCCTGTCGAGAAGTATCCTCGGGAGGAGTTGATGCTCATTAACGGTTTGTATCCCGACCGCAAGTTGCAGCCGGGCACCCTCTACAAAGTGGTCGAATGAAGGACGCCGAATAAAAAAATCATTCGCAGCGCCTTGATTATGAGCGCTCGGCGTGTCAATTTCGTAACGATTCGTCGCGTTTCTGCGACGAGCTCCTAAGACGACGATTTTCACGCCATGACTACCAAGAACTTCGAACTGAAAGATCTCTCCTCGGGCAAAACGAGCACCCTGCCGGTGCGATCCGGCTCCATCGGGCCGGACGTCGTCGACATCGGTGCTCTCAATAAAGACCACGGTGTCTTCACCTTCGACCCGGGCTTCATGGCCACGGCCAGCACGGAAAGCCGTATCACCTACATCGACGGTGATCAGGGCGTGTTGCTGTATCGCGGCTATCCCATCGAGCAGTTGGCTGCGCAGAGTTCGTTTATCGAAGTGGCGTACCTCCTCAATAACGGGGAGCTTCCGGACCAAAAGCAGCTCGCCGATTTCAGTGTGAGCATTCAGCGCCACACGATGATCAACGAGTCACTGCTGCGCATGTACAACGGGTTTCATTACGATGCGCATCCCATGGCCATGGTCAGCGCGATCGTGGCCTCGATGTCCGCGTTCTATCACGACTCGATGGACATCAATAATCCGCGTCACCGCGAAATCTTCATGCATCGCATCATCGCGAAGCTGCCGACGATTTCTGCGGCGGCCTACAAGCGTTCGGTAGGGCAGCCGTTCGTTTATCCGCGGAACGATCTCGACTACTGCAGCAATCTGCTGCACATGTTTTACGCAGTGCCTTGCGAGCCTTACCACGTCGATCCGCTCGCTTCGCAGGCGCTCGACCTACTACTCATCCTGCACGCCGACCACGAGCAAAACGCGAGCACCTCAACGGTGCGCCTCGCGGGCTCGACGGGCGCGAACCCGTATGCAGCCATCTCCGCGGGCGTTTCGGCCCTTTGGGGTCCGGCGCACGGTGGCGCGAACGAAGCCGTACTCGAAATGCTCGAAGAAATCGGCAGCGTCGACAATATTCCGAAGTTCCTGGCACAGGTCAAAGATAAGGCGAGCAACGTACGGCTGATGGGGTTCGGCCATCGTGTCTACAAGAACTTCGATCCGCGCGCGAAGATCATCCGCGAGATGTGCCATAAGGTGCTCGCGAAGATGGGTCGCGCCGACAACCCGTTACTCGAGCTCGCCCAGCGTCTCGAAGAAATCGCCCTCAAGGACGATTACTTCATTTCACGCAAGCTCTACCCGAACGTCGATTTCTACTCCGGCATCATCTACAGCGCTCTCGGTATCCCGCGCTCGATGTTCACGGTGATGTTTGCGATCGCGCGTACGGCAGGATGGGTGGCGCATTGGCAGGAGATGATTAGCGATCCGGCCTACAAGATCGGCCGTCCCCGTCAGCTTTACACGGGCCCGGCGAAGCGCGACTACGTACCGATCGCTAAGCGAGCCTGAGGTTCAGCGCGAGGCTGAGTCGTCGTATCCTGCGGCGACCATAGCAGACACCTCGCTCGTGTCTGCGCGTCTCATCGGTTTGCCATCGACGGGGCTGATCGGCGCTTGCCGGATTCCGTCGACCGGAAACACGACGATCTCTACGGGCTGACCATCCACTTCGAGCCGTAACGCAGGTTGTTGAACGATGCGCTCGAGGTTGAGTCGCGTCCGGCGTTCACCGACTTCGAACGGTACTCCCTGATCCATGAGGCGAAACGTCACCGACTCTGCACGATCGGCAAAGACGTGGAGTAAGACGTCGTCGTGCTCGGTCGCCGTGCCTTGCAGCACTGAACCCACGAGACGTGGCTGAAATTCTTCGAGTCTCTGCATGACCTCAAGAGCCACTTCACGTTGTGCCTGGAGCGACTCTAGATGTGCATCGCCGCCGAAGAGGCGTTGATATTCTTGCAGTGCCTCCTCGATTTCGGTGTTGCGCGGCAACACTGAACCATCGACTACACCGAATCGTTCAGCGGCCTTGCGTTTTGCGAACAGAAAATCGCGGATACCGTGCTCGGCCATGACTCGAGCCGCCTCTTGCGCGAGCGCTCTCCTGAGGTTTTCGGCACGAGGCGGAAGCTTTTTCATGACGACGAATCAAAAAATGGGTTCAGCCGGCTGCTCGTTCGGGCGCCTAGGGTCTGACGCAGGATTTCCAGGTGTGCTACCCGCAGGAAGGCGATCGATCATGAATGTTTCGAAGATGGCATCGGGATCGTCGGCGCCGGCGAGTTCTCCGGTGACCGGCGAGATGCGTGCCTGGATCAGTCCGCCCGGCATATACCACGGACGGTCGGGAACGCCTTTCAGTGCCTCGGCCATGAAGTCGACCCAGATCGGCACCGCCGTGCGACTACCTTCCTCGCCTTCGCCGAGCGGGCGTGACTGGTCAAACCCGACCCATACGGTGGCTACAAGCGATGCGTTGTAGCCGTTGAACCACGTGTCGCGAGCTTCGTTGGTGGTGCCGGTCTTACCTGCGATGTCGCTGCGGCCGAGCGCCAAGGCACGACGTCCGGTGCCGCGAGTGATGACTTCTCGAAGCATGTCTGTCATGAGCCAGGCGTTCTGAGCGCTGATCACTCGGGGCGCGACTTCAGTGGCTGGCAATGCGCAGCCTGCAGGTACGACGGCAGCACCTTCGGCCTCTGCCGCGGCGGACGTGGCTACGGCGTCTGATGTGGAGACGCCATCAAGGCTCGTCCCAGTTGACGGCTCGGGCGGATCACACTCGAGCACGACGCGCCTCGGTGCCGCCTGAAACACTACTTGGCCTGTTGGATCTTCGATGCGCTCGATGAACCAAGGCTGGATACGATGTCCGCCATTGGCAAAGACGGCATAGCCGGAGGCGACTTCTAGCGGTGTTGCACTCATGGTGCCGAGCGACAGTGTGAGATTGCGTGGAAGGCTAGCGCGGGCGAAGCCGAACCGCTCGCTGTAGGCGATGGCCGGACCCATACCGATGGCTTGAAGCACCCTGATCGACACGAGATTGCGGGATTTGACGAGCGCTTCACGCAGTCGAGTGGGTCCGCCGAAATCACCGCTCGAATTCTCTGGGCGCCAAGCTTCTTCCATATTCGGATCGTCGATCACGAAAGGCGCATCGAGCACCACTGAAGCGGGCGTGAATCCGTTGTCGAGTGCCGCCGAATACAGGAATGGCTTGAACCCGGATCCGGGTTGACGCTTAGCTTGTATCGCGCGATTGAACTTACCGGCGTTCGGATCAAAGTAATCGAAACCTCCGACGAGGGCAGTGATCGCGCCATCTGTTGGCGAGAGCGCAACAAGCGCGGCTGACGCCTCGGGAATCTGGGCAAGTTGTGGGGTGGGCAGGATCGTGACGTGAATGACATCGCCACGCGCCAAAATCTCGCTAGCCATCTTCGGTGGCTTGCCGAGACGACCGTTGATTTTTGGTCGTGCCCAAGAGAGACCTTCCCAAGGCAGCGTGACGATTCCGGTATCGCGAACATAAACGCGTACGGACTTTTCCTGAACGTCGAGCACCACGGCCGGAAGCACGGGGCCACTGGCGTCTTGATCGGCGATCAACGCTTCGATCTCACCCCCATCATTACCGGCCGGAAGCTCGACCCGCTTTTTCGGACCACGCCAACCGCGTCGACGGTCATAGTCGAGGAGCCCCTGTCGAACTGCAGTATTGGCGGCTGTCTGCGCACTCGGATCAATGGTGGTGTAGATCTTGTAGCCTTCGTTCTGTGCGGCTGCGCCGAGCCGCTGTACGAGCTCGATCCTCGCCATTTCTGCGATGTAGGGCGCTTCGACTTCGAATACTTGAACATGCTCCCTCGCGACCACTTTTTCGGCGGCGGCTCGCTCCTCGGTCTCTCGATCGATGTAGCCGAGCTCTCGCATGCGTCGAAGTACGTATCCGCGACGTTGCGCGGCGGCCTCGGGATTATTGATCGGGTTGTAGCGCGACGGCGCCTGCGGCACTCGGGCAAGCGTGGCGGCTTCAGCCAGAGTCAGTTGGTCGAGGGTTTTTCCGAAATAGAGATCAGCGGCGGCGGCGATCCCATAGGTGCGCTTCCCGAAGTGAATGACATTCAGATAAAGACCAAAGATTTCCTCTTTGGAGAACTCTTTTTCGATGCGATAAGTGAGGAACATCTCCTGCACTTTTCGTCGCCAAGTTCGATCCTGGGTGAGAAACAGGTTGCGAGCGGTCTGCTGCGTGATGGTGCTAGCGCCCTGCAACCGGGAGCCCGGCAACAGATTTACCGCGAGCGAGCGCAGGATGCCTTGATAGTCGAAGCCCGAGTGTTCGAAGAAACGATCATCCTCGGCTGCGATGAACGCCTGGCGCACCATCGGCGGAATATCGTCGAAGGTCACCGGGATACGTCGCTGCTCACCGATCTGTGCGATGACCCGACCGTCTCGCGAGTACACCCGCAGCGGAACCTGCAGCTCGATCTGTCGCATTGCCTCGACCGTGGGCAGGGAGGGCTGCAAATAGAGATAGGCACCGGAGATCAGTGCGACGATGGTGAGAGAGCTGATTGCGAGACCAGCTGCAGCCAGAAACGCGATTTTCGGCAGGTAACGCTTCACGACCTCAGCATGTTACCGGAATGGAGATGTCCGTTGCCCCATCACCGAGACCCTTTGCCTTCGGTTAGGCTTGGATAGTTAGGGCGATTTCCCGCTGAAGATGCAAGAAACTCGAAATCTCATTCTGGTCGGACCGATGGGCTCCGGAAAGTCTGCGGTGGGCCGACAACTCGCCCGCGCGCTCCGGCGGCCGTTCATCGACTGCGACTCGGAACTCGAAAAGCGTACGGGTGTCGATATACCGCTCATTTTCGAAAAAGAGGGCGAGGCAGGGTTCCGCGCGCGAGAGCGCGAGCTCATCTCGGAGCTGGTTGCGCGCCAAGGCATCGTTCTGTCGACCGGGGGCGGCGCAGTGCTGTTGCAAGAGAACCGGCAGCGGTTGCGCGAGGGCGGCATCGTCGTCTATCTCGAGACGTCGATTGAGCAACAGTTAAAAAGAGTCCGTCAGGGAGAGCGTCGGCCGCTTCTTTCCGGAGCGCCCGATCTACAGGGCCGGCTGATCGAGCTGATGACGCTGCGTGCGCCGCTCTATGCCGAAGTGGCGACTTTGACCGTATATACCGATGGACATCGTGTGCGCGAAGTCGTGGATCAAATTCTGAGACAGTTGCCTCCGGACTGACTCCGAGCTCAGCCGCGTATACTTCAAAAACCATGACGCTGCTCCACTCCATGACGGTGCCGCTCGGTGAGCGGTCCTATCCGATCTATATCGGCGATGGGTTGTTACACGACGCCAAATGGTTGGCCGCTCTGATGAAGGCTCGAAAGGTCGCGATCGTCACGAATGATGTGGTGGCACCACTTTATTCCGCTTCGATTCATGCGGCGCTCTCGGGTGTCGAGACATTCGAAATCATCCTGCCGGATGGCGAGACTCATAAAACTCTCGATAACACCGCGAGAATTTTCGATCGACTCATCGAACATCGTTTCGCCCGAGACGATCTCATCGTGGCCCTGGGCGGCGGCGTAATCGGCGACATGGCGGGTTTTGCTGCGGCCTGCTACCAGCGCGGCATCGCTTTCGTGCAGATTCCGACCACGTTACTGTCTCAGGTCGACTCATCGGTCGGAGGCAAGACGGGCGTCAATCATCCGCTCGGAAAAAATATGATCGGTGCGTTTCATCAGCCGCGCGCCGTCGTAATCGATATCGCGACACTACGTAGCTTGTCGTCGCGCGAGTTACGAGCGGGAATCGCCGAGATCGTGAAGTACGGTTTGATCTGCGATGCCGAGTTCTTCGAATGGTTAGAGTCGCACGCCGAAAAACTCCTGGCTTGCGACACGGAGGCACTGGCGTACGCCATTCACCGCTCTTGTAGTACCAAGGCCGCCATCGTCGCTCGAGACGAACGCGAGCAAGGTGAGCGAGCGCTACTTAATTTCGGACATACCTTCGGACATGCTATCGAGAGCGTGACCGGTTATTCGAGCTGGCTGCATGGTGAGGCCGTTGCGGCGGGAATGCTGATGGCAGCCTCGTTATCCGAGCGCTGTGGCCTGATCGCTGGGGGTGATGTTGCCCGAATCGCAAATCTACTTCAGCGCTTGGGCCTTCGCACCGATGCGCGAGGTGAGTTGACTTCTGCGGCTGCTCTTCTTGCTATGGGGGGCGATAAAAAAGTTCAGAACGGTCGGATCCGCCTCATCTTACTTCGAGGCATCGGTGATGGGTTCGTGAGTAGTGATTATCCCGCCGACGCTTTGGCGTCGACACTCGAGACTCATCTCTCGTGACCGACGTATCGCATCAGGAAACAAGCCGAGGCGTACTCGCGCCGTGGGCGGCTCACGATGCGAGCTCTCGCGGTCGGCTCTATCCAGAGCCCTCGCCGGAAATGAGAGGTGAATTTCAGCGCGACCGCGATCGCATCGTGCACTCCAACGCTTTTCGTCGACTGGTTTATAAGACGCAGGTCTTCGTCAACCACGAAGGCGACCTCTACCGAACGCGACTGACGCACTCGATGGAGGTCGCTCAGATCGGGCGGACGATTGCCGGTGTACTTGGCTTGCACGAGACTCTCACCGAGGCCATTTGTCTCGCGCACGATCTTGGGCATACGCCATTCGGGCACGCCGGACAGGACGCACTCAACGAGTGCATGCGCGAGTACGGTGGATTCGAACACAACCTTCAATCGCTGCGCGTCGTCGACTTACTCGAAGAACGATACGCCGAGTTCCCGGGGCTCAATCTCACTTACGAAACGCGCGAAGGTATCCTCAAGCATTGCTCGCTCAACAATGCACGGCAACTCGGTGAGCTGGGAGAGCGTTTTTTGCGACGCAGCCAACCGAGTCTCGAGGCGCAGCTCGCCAATCTTGCTGATGCCATTGCGTACAACAACCATGATGTCGACGATGGACTCCGGGCTGGACTCGTCGAGGTCGACGCACTGCGCGACGTGACGCTATTCGGTCGCGAACATGCAGCTGTCATGGCGCGCTATCCGGACTTAAGTGGACGACGTGTCATCCACGAGACTATTCGGCGCATGATCAATCGCGTGGTGCGCGATGTCGTCGAAGCCAGTCGTGCACGCATTCTCGACTCGGGAGTTCGCTCGATCGACGAGGTACGTGCTCAGACTGAACCGCTCATCACATTGAGCGATGGGGTACGCGCGGAGCATACCGAGCTCAAGCGTTTTCTGAACACTCATCTTTACCGACATCATCGAGTGCTAGGCATGACCGACAAGGCGCGCAAAGTATTACGCGAATTGTTCGAGGCGATGATGCGCGATATCGATCTGCTGCCGCGTGAACATCGTGATGCGGCAGCTGCGGCCGAGCGATTGGGCGGTAAAGCGGGGCGAGCCCGCGTCGTGGCAGATTATGTAGCGGGAATGACCGATCGTTATGCGATCGGCGAGCACCGACGACTCTTCACGCCCGCCGATCCGTTCTGAGCGATTACGTCAGAGCGTCTGAGCTTCGTCGCGCAAGGCGCGACGCAAAATCTTCCCGACGTTCGTCTTCGGCAACTCGTTTCGGAAGTACACGTATCGCGGTACTTTGTATCCGGTGAGCGATCCGCGGCAGTGCTCGATGATCTGCTCTTCGGTGAGCTTGGGGTCTTTGCGAACGACAAACAGCGCAACCGCTTCGCCCGAGCGTTCATCGTTCTTGGCGACCGCCGCCGCTTCGAGCACTCCGGGATGCGTCACGGCGACGCTTTCGACTTCATTCGGATAAACGTTGAAACCGGACACGTTGATCATGTCCTTCTTGCGATCCTCGATGTACACGAAGCCGCGCTGATCCATTCGGCCCACATCGCCGGTTCTCAACCAGCCGTCGGGCAACATCACCTTCGCGGTTTCTTCGGGTCGATTGTAGTAGCCCTTCATCACCTGCGGGCCACGTACGCAAATTTCACCGACCTCGCCGACGGGCAGCATTCTGCCGTCGTCATCAGCGATGCCGATTTCGGTGGAAGAAATCGGTAAACCGATGGAGTCGTTGAAGTCGACGTCGATCGGGTTGATGCAGGCGGCAGGCGAGGTTTCGGTAAGCCCCCAAGCCTGCGTGAGAATGCAGCCCGTGACTTGCTTCCAGCGTTCCGCCACGGCGCGCTGAACGGCCATGCCGCCGCCGAGCGTGCAACGCAGTTTGCTGAAATCGACCTGATCGAATCCTGGCGTATGCAGTAGTGCATTGAACAAAGTATTCACGCCCGAGATATAGGTGAACTTGTATTTTTTGAGTTCGGATACGAACCCGGGGAAGTCACGCGGGTTGGTGATGAGGACGTTGGTCCAGCCTAATCTCAGGAATAAGATGCAGTTCGCCGTGAGTGCGAAGATGTGATACAGCGGCAGCGCCGTGATGGCGATGCCTACCTCGTCACGCGGCAAGACCGCTTCGGTCCACGCCGACGACTGAAGAACATTGGACACCATGTTGCCGTGACTGAGCATTGCGCCTTTCGAGACGCCCGTCGTTCCACCTGTGTACTGAAGGAACGCAAGATCGTCGTGCGTGAGGGAGTGCCGCAGGAGCTCGAGGCCACGCCCTTCACTAAGCGTGTCCGAAAAGCGCAGTGCGCCAGGAAGTTGGAAACCTGGGACGCCCTTGCGGATCCGACGTACGACGAAATCGACGATATTGCCTTTGGGAAAACCAAGTAGCTCACCGACGCTTGTGAGGATGACGGTGCGCACGCTCGTTCGCTCGATCACTTCCTGCAGGACGTGCGCAAAGTTTTCGAGAATGACGATGGTCTCTGCGCCCGAGTCCTTGAGTTGATGCTCGAGTTCGCGGGCGGTGTAGAGAGGATTGGTGTTGACGACCGTGCCGCCTGCACGCAGGACACCGAACAACGCGATCGGATACTGCAGAACGTTCGGCAGCATGATCGCGACGCGATCACCGCGTTTGAGGCCGGTGCGATGCTGTAGCCAGGCTCCGAAAGCCTTTGACTCTCGATCGAGATCGCCGTAGGTGATCTGTCGGCCCATCTGTATGTACGCCGGACGATCAGCGAATTCCGTGAAGCACTGCTCGGCCATATGCGTGACCGAGGAGTACCGGTGGGGATCGATTTCGGCGGGAACGCCGGCGGGATAAGAAGACAACCAGATTTTCGACATGGCGTGACTTTAGCCTTTGCTCGGGGTGGGGCTCAACGACCGAGCATCGGTTTCAACACCGGCCAGACCGTGTCGAGCATGACAGGCTGGGCTTTAGCGGTGGGGTGTAGTCCGTCGGCCTGCATCATGCCGGGCGCGAGCGCGATTTTTTCGAGAAAGAAAGGCTCGAAGGGTAGGCGATAGCGTCTAGCGAGATCGCGAAAGAGCTGCTCGAATCCCTGTGAATACCTCGGTCCGTAATTGGGCGGGATCTTCATACCGAGCAGCAGCACGCGGGCTCCCGATGCCCGCGAGGTTTCTATGATGCGCTCGAGATTTCGACGAGACGTCTCAAGGGGCAAGGCACGGAGACCGTCGTTGCCACCTAGCTCGACGATGACGATTTGGGGGCGGTGTACGGACAAGGCCCTCGGCAGGCGGGCGAGGCCGCCCGTGGTGGTTTCTCCGCTGACGCTGGCATTGACCACGCGGTATCCGTAACCTTGGGTCTGGAGTCGGCTTTGAAGCAGGGCTACCCAGCCCTCGTTGGAGGCCAGACCGTAACCCGCGCTGACGCTATCTCCCAGAACCAATATGGTCGGGTTGTCGTTGCGCGCCGTATTGCCATAGGACCATGCTGGCGCGATCGCAACCAGCAATGCCAAGACGAAGGAACGTTTCGTGACCAAAGATATCGTCCTCGAAGCCCGTGAACTGTCGAAAGAGGTTAGCAGCCCTGAAGGCAGACTCGCCATTGTGCAGAAGGTTTCCTTCTCGGTTCGCTCGGGCGAGTCGGCAGCTATCGTCGGCGCATCGGGGGCCGGTAAATCGACGCTTTTGGCATTGCTTGCCGGCCTCGACACGCCGACAGCGGGGAAGGTGTTGCTTGCTGGGCAAGATCTCACCTCGCTCGATGAAGATGGTCGGGCCCGCCTCCGCGCCGAGCGCGTCGGCTTCGTTTTTCAGTCTTTTCATCTCGTGCCAGCCCTTACGGCACTCGAAAACGTGATGTTGCCGCTCGAACTCGCCGGTCGTCCCGACGCGAAAACTGCTGCACTTGAGGCGCTCGAGCGTGTTGGGTTGCGTGAGAGGGTTGGGCACTATCCGAAGCAGCTGTCTGGGGGCGAACAACAACGCGTCGCCATAGCCCGAGCATTCGTCGTCCGGCCAGCCGTGCTGTTCGCCGACGAACCCACAGGAAACCTCGACACCGTAACGGGCGGGCGAATCGCCGATTTGCTCTTCGACCTGAACAGTCATTCCGGAACCACGCTCGTTTTGGTTACGCATGATCGAGCGTTGGCGGCGCGTTGCAATCAGGTTTGGATCATGGAGGCCGGGCGTCTCGCCCCGGGCTGAGCATGCTGCGTCGGTCCGCCATCCTCGGGATACGTTTGCTCGGCCGTGAATGGAAGTCGGGCGAACTCGGTATTTTATTGATCGCCCTCATCGTGGCAGTCGGTGCGCTCACCGGTGTGGGGTTCCTCGTCAACCGCATCAGCCAGTCGGTTGCGCTGCAGGCCAACGAAGTGCTTGCCGCAGACCTACGCCTCGAATCCGGATCGGCCGCACCCGAAGAGACCTATGTCGTCGAGGCGAACAATCGTGGCTTGAGAACGGCGCGCAGCACGTCGGTGCTGAGTGTCGTTTTTCGTGACGATCGCAATCAGCTTGCCAACGTACGCGCCGTCAGTGAAGGCTACCCACTGCGCGGCACCGTGGGCGTTGCAGACGAAGCGTTCGGCGTTCCGGTGGCTGTGGGTCGCGGCCCCGCGCGCGGCGAGGTCTGGCCCGACTCAAAACTGCTAGCGGCTCTCGACGTCGCGGTGGGTGACACCCTGTCGGTGGGGGCGGCGACTTTCCGAGTTACCCGTGTACTCATCACACGACCCGATCAGGGCGGCGGCTTCGGTGAGCTCGCGCCGTCAATGCTCATGCATGCCGAGGATTTACCGTCGACTCGTCTGCTGCAGCCGGGTTCGCGAGCGACACACGCTTTGCTTTTTGCCGGAGAGCGCGAGGCCGTCGTGAGTTTCAAGGCTTGGCTCGATAAGACCAAGCAACGTGGACAGCGTCTGCTCGATGTCAGCGAGGCGAGTCCTCAAATCCAGAATGCGATTGATCGCGCGGGCCGCTTCTTGAGTTTGGCGAGCCTCGTTGCAGTGTTGCTCTGCGCGATCGCCGTCGCCATGGCAGCGAGACGTTATGTTCAGCGCCATCTCGACTCCGTAGCACTGCTTAAAACTGTAGGTGCGACGCGCGGGTTTACGCTTTCGATGAGTCTCGTGCAGCTTTGCCTCATTGCGATCGTGGCCGCGCTCATCGGATCGGGCGTCGGGTATCTCGCTCAAGAGTGGTTGCTGCGCGCCCTCGAGGGGTTGTTGCGGGCCAATCTTCCGCCACCTGATCTACTGCCGCTCGGCCTCGGCTTCCTCACCGCGATCGCATTGCTCGCAGGGTTTGCATTGCCACCTTTGTTGCAGTTGTCGCGAGTACCCGCAATTCGAGTGCTCCGACGAGACATGGAACCACCACCGCCCGTAGTCTGGCTCGCGTTCGGTCCTGCGATCGCTGCCGTCGTGTTTCTCGTTTGGTGGGTCGTGCGCGATGCACGACTCTTCACCGGTTTCATCGTTGGACTCACGGTCTTCACTGCGATTCTCGCCCTTGCGGGTTGGGCGATGGTTCGACTCGCCGGCTCGATGCGAGGTTCGGTCGGCGTATCGTGGCGTTACGGTATCGCCAACTTGAGTCGTCGGCGCTCGGAGAGCGTGGTGCAGATCGTGGCTTTCGGTCTCGGCATCATGGTGCTGCTACTGCTGGCGGTCGTGCGCAACGACCTACTCACCGATTGGCGCCGTAGCCTTCCCGAAAATTTACCTAACTTCTTCTTCATCAATATCCCACCCGATGAGCGCATGGCGTTCTTCGAGTTTCTCGATGAACAAGGCGCCTCGAGATCTCGCGCGCTGCCGATGATTCGAGCGCGTCTCACTCAGATCAACGGCGAGTCGATTCAGACCCTGCAGTTTGCCGACCCTCGGGGCGAAGGGTATTCGCGCCGTGACCAAAACATCACCTGGCAAGCCGAGCTCGGCGATGACAACCAGATCGTTGCGGGACGCTGGTGGACACAGGCAGAGCATGGACGTCCTCTCGTATCAATCTCCGATGAGTATCAGGAGGGCCTCGGACTCAAGATCGGTGATCGCATGATCTTCGATATCGCCGGTGAAATTATTGAAGCCGAGGTCGCCAGCGTTCGTAAGATCAAGTGGGACAGTTTCCAGCCTAATTTCTTCATCGTATTTCCGCCGGGGCTGTTAGACGAGCTCGCAGGCACTTGGATGACGAGCGCCTACTTCAAACCCGGCGACGGACGCGTGATCTCTAATTTGGTTCGCCGATTCCCGAGCGTCTCGGTTTTCGATCTCGACGATCTACTGTCACAGGTTCGCTCGGTAGTCGATAAGGCCGCGATGGCAGTGCAGAGCGTCTTCGTATTCACGCTGTTTGCCGGTCTCGTGGTGCTGCTCGCCGCTGTGCAGGCCTCGCGTGACGAAAGACGTTACGAGAGTGCGATGTTGCGTACCTTGGGCGCGAGTCGTGGAACGGTAGCTCGTGGCATCTTGGCCGAGTTCAGTGCGCTCGGTCTCCTTTCGGGTTTGCTTGCCGCGACGGGAGCTTCGATTGCCGGATACTTCCTAGCGCAGCAGATCCTGCAGGTGTCCTACTCCTTCGACCCTTTGCTTTGGTTGCTCGGTTTGTTGGGAGGCGGCGCTCTAGTTGCTGCAAGCGGTTGGCTCGCGACGCGTAGCGTTTTGAAGCAACCACCCGCGAGCACCTTGAGGGGCGGCTGATCGTACAAACTCCGGAGGTCATCATGACAAGACTCACGCGGTGCAATACATCGTTCAGGCCTCTGACCTCACTTCTCCTCGCTGCCGTTGTGGTCCCTGGCACGCTCGCCGATACGGGACTCACCATTTACAGTTCCGCGGAGCCGGGCGCGGTACCCGCGGAGTTGTACCGGCCCGTCAACGGATCCAGCACGATAACGGGACGTTCCTTACCGGGCTTTGCCATAGTGCGTGAAGAACGCGAACTCGATCTTCCTGCTGGGCGCTCACAACAAAGATTTTCAGACGTCGCGGCTTTAATCGATCCGACCACCGTCAATTTCGTTTCGCTCACAGACCCCTCGACACGCGTCATCGAGCAAAGTTTTCAGTTCGATCTGGTCAATTCAAAAAAATTGATCGAGCGACATATCGGTCGACCGGTGACCGTAGAGCGTGTGCAGGGCGGTCAGGTCAGCACGACCGCCGGAACTCTGCTCTCTGCGGGCGACGGTCTCGTATTGCGCGCGGCGGATGGAACGATCTCGACTCTTCGAGAGCACTCGGCGATCCGTTTCTCGGAACTGCCAGGTGGTCTTATCACCAAGCCGACGCTGGAGTGGACGCTTAATTCATCGCGCGCAGGAAAACATCGAACGAGAGTGTCATACGAGACCGGCGGCATCACGTGGTGGTCGGACTATAACCTCGTCTTTAAGCCGGGTCGCGATGCCAATAGCGGTACGCTCGACTTGTCTGCATGGGTTAGCATCGTCAATCTCTCGGGGGCGTCGTATCGTGATGCACGACTGAAGCTTGTCGCTGGCGACGTTCAACGTAACTCTCCGCAGAATCGTCTGCGATCTGTCGCCGCCGCTGCGATGGTCACGAGCGCAGAGGACGAAGCCGGGTTTTCTGAGAAGGCTTTCTCCGAGTATCACCTCTACACCCTGGGACGACGTACGGATCTCCCTGACAACTCAACCCGACAGATCGAGCTCTTCGAACAGGTTCGACAAATTCCGGCAAAAAAACTTTTGATCTACCGAAGTGCCGAGGCAGGATTTGGTGGACTTTTTCTCGATCGTGATTTCGGAGCATCCTCGAGTCGCTCGGTTGATGTCTTTCTTGAATTCAGAAATGACCGCGCTAACGGACTCGGTGTGCCCCTGCCGGCAGGTCGAATTCGTGTATCGCAGCTTGATGATGCAGACGGCAGCCTAGAATTTATAGGAGAGGACCGTATCGGCCACACGCCGCGCGATGAGCGTGTACGAATCAAGCTCGGGACGGCATTCGACGTCGTCGGCGAGCGACGGCAGATCGATTTTACGATCGACACCCGAGCTCGATGGCTGGAAGAAGAGGTCGAGCTCAAAGTCCGTAACCGGAAAAACGAAACAGCCGAGGTGACGATCGTTGAGTCCCTGTTTCGTACGGCGCAATGGAAGATCGTCAAGCAAAGCCAGGAATCGAACAAGCTCGACGCCCGTCAGATTCAGTTCGTGACCAAGCTTCCGAAGGACGGCGAGGCCGTGGTGCGCTACCGAGTTCGTTATACCTGGTGATCGTCGCGGCGGTAGGCACGAAGAAATACTTTGACGTGCTCCTCGATGAGCGTCGGCAGGGAGAGGGGACGACAGCGCGCGCCCTTTAGATCGTGCTGGTGTAATAAGGCGAGTAGCAGAGGCGAGAGCAGCATGAGGGCGGCATGCCGCATGTCGCCCTCGACGAGCGTGCCGCGAGAGACATAAGAAGCGAGCCTCGTCTCGAGAGCCTGAAGGGTGGGCTCGAGAACATCCTGCAGGTAATCGAGCGCTGTACCTTGGTGTCTCAACCCCTCCGCGAGTCCGATGCGGTGCAGCGAGCCGATGACGCCCTCGGTCCATCCTCGGACGATGCGCGTCAGGAAATCTTTAAGAGACGCTTCGAGGTCGATTTCGGTGTCGTCGATCTCGCGTGTGCGTTGGAGATGTCGCTCCCCGGCCTTCACATGATGAGTAAAGACGGCCTTGATGAGCGCCTCTCGAGTCCCGAAATAGTGGCGGAGTGTAGTGACACTTACCCCAGCCGAGAGGGCGAGCTCTCGGAAGCTCGGCGGCTCGCCAGTTTGCATAGCCAGCCGCTCTTGCGCCTTTAAAATCAAGGCGTTACGACGCTGGTCGAATTGAACGTTGCGGGCCCCTGCCGGTCTGGCCATATCAGCTTCCCCAATCGCGATTGGATAAATTAGATCAAATGATTTAATATATTTCAACACTGATTTTCAGGTGTACCAAGGACCGGTATCGATATGGCTTTTGACGAACCTCAACCTAGTTTCTTTTCACGTTACCGCTGGCCCGTGATCGCAGCGCTGGTGATCGCTCTCGTCGCCTTTGTGATGTTTCGCAATTCGCGTCCGACACCGGTAGGAGTCATCGAGGCTCGACAAGGCCCCGCCGAGCGTGTGCTCGCAATCTCCGGACGCACTCGGCCGCAGGTAACGGTAAACATCGTCCCGAAGTCGCCTGGTCAGATCATTCGCCTGACGAAAGAGGAAGGCGATTCGGTCAAAGCTGGTGAACTCCTGGCCCAGTTGGACTCCGAAGCACCCCGTGCCGCCGTCGACGAGGTGCTCTCAAAGATCACTCTCCAACAACGCGCCGTCGCCGAAGCAGAACGAAATTTCCGCCGTATCGAACAACTTCGCGCTCAAGGCCTCGCCACCGTAAAAGAATTCGACTCTGCGAGGTTTGAGCTCGATCAGGCCAAAGTCTCTCTGGAAGGCCTCGCCGCAACCCGGCGCGAGGTGGCCAGTCGTCTCAGCGACAACACCATCGTCGCACCGGTTTCAGGCGTAGTGTTGTCGCGTCCGATCGATCCGGGTCAGGTCGTCGGCGCAAACACCGTGATCTATGAAATCGCTCCTCTTTCCGACGTGGAGATCGAAGCCGACGTCGACGAGCGTTATCTTCCGGAAATTCGCGAAGGCCTCAAAGCCGACATCCTCGTCACCGGGCAGCCAAAGCCGATCAGCGCCACCCTGTATTACGTATCACCCAAGGTCGATCCGCGAACAGGTGGCGCTCGAGTCAAACTGAAAATCGATCAGCAGATCGAGGGACTACGCTCTGGGCTCACCGCCGATGTGAACATCATCGTCGAGCGCCGTGACGCTGCCATTACGGTATCGCGTAGCGCCATCCTCGGCAGAGGTGGCGAGGCGCGCGTACTCTTGGTCGCTGACGGCCGTGTCGTTCCGCAACCCGTGAGTTTCATGGAGTGGCCGAGCGAGCGGGTGATCGTGCTCGCCGGATTGCAACCGGGTCAGCAGGTGCTTGCGAGTCCGCGTGCTGACCTCATCGGCGAGCGGGTGATTCCGACCACCGACTATTCAAAGATTCCACCGGGCGAACGCCCTCGCGGCTCCGAAGCGCGCAAGTCGCTTTGATTCACGGAGCGCTACCGTCATGACCTTTGACTACCCCATGCGATTCGATCTGAAGGTGGCCTTACGCTACCTCACGTCGAACCGTTTGCAATCTGCATTGCTCATTGGCGGCGTGGCAATCGCCGTGACGGTATTCACTTTCAATGCAGCGCTCATCAATGGACTTGCGGAGTTCCAGATCGATCGGGTCGTCGGCAGCTCTTCTCATGTGACGATCGAACCGGCGACGCCAAGGCCTGCCATAGCGCCCGCGCCGGAAGGCACCGAAAGACTTGTCGTATCGCAAGCCGCCCTCGAGCGTCGTGAGCAGATCAAGCAGTGGCGTAGTGTCGAACGCATCATCGAAACACTGCCGGGCGTGACCGGCGTGTCGTACAACATCGTCGGCACAGGGCTCGTGACGCGCGGAGAGCAGACGCTGCCGGTGAGCCTCAAGGGTGTTGAGCCTGCGCGATTGTCGGCCATCGCCCCGATCGATCAAACGCTCGTCGAAGGCGAAGCGCGGCTCGGACTCAACGACGTGCTCATCGGTCGCAAACTTGCTCTCGATCTTGGAATTGGCGTTGGACAACCAATTTTTATCACGAGTAATCAAGGCCGCGAGCGCACGCTCACGGTGCGCGGGCTTTACTCGACCGGCGTCGACAGTCTCGATGGCCGTCTCGCCTACGTGAATCTCGACACGGCTCGGGTGATGTTCGATCTGCCGGAAGGCTTGACGGAGATCGAACTCAAGCTCGCCGACATTTATGCCGCTCGAGACGTCGCGCGACAACTTGCCGATACGACGGGGCTCGAGGCCGTTGCGTGGATGGATCGCAACCAGCGCTTGCGTGAAGCGCTCGAAGGCCAGGGAAACTCCGGAAACATCATCAAGATGTTTACTTTGATCACCATCGTGGTTGGCGTCGCGAGCGCGCTGCTGCTTACGACGTTCCGCCGGCGTCCGGAGATCGGCATCATGCGCAGCTTCGGTATCTCGCAGCGGTTCGTACTTTCGGTTTTCATGTTGCAAGGTGCCTTGATCGGCATCATCGGCTCGCTCGTCGGCTGTTTCCTCGGTTGGGGGTTCAGTACGCTGCTGGCGAGCGCGGGTGATGGAACTCGCCGTCTGCCCGTCGATCCGAGTCTCGGCCAGTACGACGTCGCACTTTTACTCGCAGCCGCTGCAAGCATCGCAGCAGCTCTGTGGCCCGCGCGTGCCGCATCGCGCATCGATCCTGTAGAGGCGATCTCACAATGACCCTGCCAATGAACGCTCCGCTCCTAGAAGTCCACGATGTCCGCAAGGTGTTCGTCGATCGCGACTTTCAGACTCCCGTACTCAAGGGCGTGAGCTTCACGCTGCAACGCGGCGAGATGGTCGCGATGCTGGGCCCATCGGGCAGCGGTAAGAGCACGCTGCTTTCCATCCTCGGTACGTTGATGCGCCCGAGCTCGGGCAGTTTCCAGATGCTGGGCCGTGAACTGACGACTCTCGCCGAAAAAGAACTCTCCGATTTTCGTAATCAACAAATCGGCTTCATCTTTCAGTACCACCATCTACTCCCCGACTTCACAGCGCTCGAGAACGTGATGTTTCCGCATGCGGGACGTCTCTGGCGTGAGACCCGAGCGGGTCGGGAGCGGGCCGCCATGCTGCTTGAGCGCGTGGGGCTCAAGGACCGGATGAACTACCGGGCGACCCGCCTATCGGGCGGTCAAAAGCAGCGCGTGGCGATTGCTCGGGCGCTCATGAATCAACCCGCGCTGGTGCTGGCCGATGAGCCGACCGGTAACCTCGATCGCGAGAACGCCGATCAGGCCTTTGCTCTGATGAGCGAAATCCAGCGCGAGACGGGGACCACCTTCCTGCTGTCCACCCACGATCGCGAACTCGCCGACCGTTGTGAGCGACGCATCTATCTGCAAGGTGGCGTGGTCGTCGATCAGCCTCAGGCGGTTCCGGGACGTTCACCCTTGCGGGTCATCTCGGGTGAGCCGCCCGTGGTCATCGACCGGACTGAGCCGCCGAACGCAGGCGGCGACCGCCAGCGGGCCTAAGAGTCCATCCCGTCCCAAGGTACCGGTCAGACCCCGCCGAGGAAGTCCTGTTTGCCGACGTCGACTCCCGCCTGCCTGAGCAGGGAGTAGGTCGCCGTGACGTGGAAGTAGAAGTTCGGTAGCGCCCAGCGCTGGATGAATGGAAGGCCATCCATCTCCAAGGTCCGCGTACGCAGGGGCACCACGATGTGCCGGGTCTCGGCGCCCTGAAGTTGGGAGGGCTTCACGGTTTTCATCCATTCGATGGTCTTGTGGACCCTCGCGATGAGCTCTTCGAGCGTCTGTTCCTCATCCGGAAACTTGGGGGGCTCGAGCCCAGCCAAGCGTGCCGTACTGTTCTTTGCGAAGTCGGTCGATAACTGAACTTGTCGTTTGAGGGGAAACATATCGGGCGCAAGACGCAGCCCCTCGAGCACCCCCGGTTCCAGTTTCTTGGCTTCGGCGTACGCCTTCGCCTTCTCCAAAATCTGGGCGAGGTTTTGGAGCATGGGGACGAAAAGTTCGGACGTACAGGCGTTAACGCTGAGCGACATGTCGGTCTCCGTGGGCGGGCGATTCTTCGTTGGTCGGAACGCATGTTAGCCGCCGGCGATGGGCTTGGGGATATCTCGCCATGATTGCCTTTTTGATTCTTATTCGAAACAATAAGCATAGATTAGAGCCCTGGAGTCTCACCCATGTCGCAGTTCTGGTCTCCGGCCCATATGGCGACCTTTGCCAAGATCATCGACCTCAACGGTTTTTCTGCAGCAGCCCGAGCACTCGGTGTACCCAAGGCTGCGGTCAGTCGTGCGATCGCAGAGCTCGAAGATGAGCTTGGTGTGAAGCTCATGACCCGCACGACTCGACGACTTAAATTGACCCCGGCGGGTGAACGTCTACTGCCGGCTTGTCGGGCGATCTTGCAGTCGACGGACGACGCCCGCCGACTCGCCGCCGAGCTCATCGAGTCGAGGGGCGGGCCTCTGCGAGTCTTGGCTGAACCGACCTTCGGGCGAGTGCTGCTCGCCCCCCTCGTACCTCGTTTTCTCGAGCGCTATCCGAAGATCACGCTGGACGTAGAGTTGGGGGACCTGTCGTCGGAACTTCCCGCCGAACATGATCTCGTCATCCGGGTAGGCGAGGACCCTTCGAGCGATCGGGTCTCCCGAGTGCTCGGCGCTCCGCCGGCCATCCTTTGTGCGACCCCGACCTACCTTCAGAAGGCCGGGGAGCCTGCGACCCCTGCCGACTTGGCTAGGTTCGATATGCTCACCCCGGAGACCCCGCCCGGCTCTCTGTTCGTGCTTCGGTTGACTAATGGCAAACGTCGAGAAGAAGTCAGCGTCAGTCCCAAGTTGGCCGTCAACGACCCGGCGCTGTTGCATGCCTCGGTCGCAGCGGGTCTCGGAATTGGTTTGTTACCCGAGTTCCTGTGCCGTCAGGGTCTCGCCTCCCAGCGCCTCAAGAAAGTGCTGCCCGACTGGCGCCCGCCCGAGCAGGCGCCGCTATGCGCTGTGTATCCCGGGCGACTCGCCGAGGACGAGCGTGTGAAGGCGTTCGTAGATTTTCTCGCAGCCAACCTCGTCCCGGCTCTCGCGGGTTAGAATTCATTACCCCCTGTTTCCAAACCTGTCCGGCCCTCGCCGGGCAAAAGGAATTTCACGATGTACCGTGCTCCGCTCAAAGATCTGCAGTTCGTCATCCATGAGTTGCTCGACGAGAGCGTCCTGCAGGCGTGCCCCGCCTTCGCCGATTACTCGCCCGAGGTTGCCGACGCCATCCTCGAAGAGGCCGGAAAGTTCGCAGAGAACGTGCTCGATCCGCTTTATAAGAGCTCCGATCGAGAAGGTGCACGCTGGACGCCCGAGGGTGTCGTGACTCCGAAAGGGTTCAAGGCTGCGTATCAGCAGTACGTCGAGGGGGGCTGGGCTGGACTGCGCGCTTCGCAAGAAAGCGGCGGTCAGGGCGCCCCGACGATGATCGGTACGGCCGTCGAAGAAATGTGGGCCGCCTCCAACTTGTCTTTCAAGTTGTGTCCGATGCTGACGCAGGGCGCCGTCGAGGCGCTCGAGCATTACGGCACGGACCATCAAAAAAATCTCTTCCTGCCGAAAATGGTGAGTGGCGAGTGGACGGGCACTATGAACCTCACCGAACCTCAGGCGGGTTCGGATCTTGCCGCCATCCGCACGCGTGCCACCCCCGAGGGTGATCACTACCGCGTGTTTGGTCAAAAGATTTTCATCACCTACGGCGAACACGATTTCACGCCGAACATCATCCATCTCGTCCTGGCGCGTATCGATGGCGCTCCGCCGGGCGTGAAGGGCATTTCGATGTTCATCGTCCCCAAGGTACTCGTGAACGACGATGGTTCACTCGGTGCCCGTAACGACGTGCAGTGCATTTCGATCGAGCACAAACTCGGAATCCACGGCAGCCCGACTTGTGTCATGGCCTATGGTCAAAAAGACGGCGCTATCGGTTATCTCGTCGGCGAGCCGAATCGCGGGCTCGAATACATGTTCATCATGATGAACGCGGCGCGCCTCTCTGTGGGTCTCGAGGGTTACGCGGTGGCAGAACGCGCGTTCCAACAGGCCGCCGAGTGGGCTCGCACTCGAGTTCAGGGCAAGCCACCGGTTGCTCTTCCTCCGGGACCTGCGCCCATCATTCACCACCCCGATGTGAAGCGCATGTTGTTGACGATGCGTTCGCAGGTCGAGGCGCTACGCGCCGTAGCGCTTTATGGAGCCTATCAACTCGACGTCGGCGGAAAGCATGCAGATGAAAACGTACGTCGCGCTGCGCAAGCCCGCGGCGATCTGCTCATACCTGTCATAAAGGGTTGTAGCACCGAGGCGGGTATCGAGCTCGCGTCGCTCGGCGTGCAAGTCCACGGTGGTATGGGCTTCATCGAAGAGACCGGCGCTGCGCAGGCGTATCGAGACGTGCGCATCACCACTATTTACGAGGGGACGACGGCGATTCAGTCCAACGATTTCATCGGACGTAAGATCGCGCGTGATCGGGGTGCGGCGATGGCCGTGCTCATCGCCGACATGCGCCGCGAGCTCGCGGCGATCGCAAACGGCGATTCAGTCGTCGAAGCCGTTCGTACCGCAGCGCTCGAAGCCATCGATACGCTCGAAGCAGCGGTTCGCCAAGTTCTCGAGGCGTTTGCTCAAGGGCCTGAGCGTGCTCTAGCCGTTTCGGTCCCGATGTTGCGACTCACCGGATGCGTGCTCGGCGGCTGGTTGCTCGCGAAGTCGGCAGATATCGCTGCCCGCAAATTGACGGCGGGTGCCGGAGACAAAGATTTCCTCCGTGGCAAAGTGGCCTCGGCGCGGTTCTATGCCACTCATGTGTTACCGCAGGCGCTGGCCTTGGCCAAAGTGGTGACTTCTGGCGCGTCGAGTGTCCTCGAAGCCGATGCGGCAACCATCTGACTGGTCGGTCGCCATGAGCCATGAGCATCAAGCCGTCTCGCGACGCGATTTTCTCGCCGGATCCGTTGCAGCGCTGGGTGTGGCGAGTGGAGCGTCTTATGCATCGCAGCAGGACAGCGACTTGATACAGCGACGCATCCCTTCGTCTGGCGAATCGATTCCGGTCATTGGGCTAGGCACCTCGGGGCCCTTTGAGGTTGGCATCGACCCGAAAGATCGTGATCCGCTGTCCGAAGTGCTGTCCGGTTTCTTTGATGCGGGCGCAACGATGATCGATACCTCGCCGATGTACTCCTCGGCAGAGGCCGTACTGGGCGATTTACTCACGGCCGACATGCAGGCCAAAGCGTTCATTGCCACCAAGGTCTGGACACGCGGCGAGCGCGAGGGCCTTGCGCAGATGACTCGTTCGATGGAGTTGCTGCGTCGCAAGAAAGTGGAACTCATGCAGGTTCATAACCTGCTCGACTTTGATGTACATCTGAAGACGCTGCGTCGCTGGAAGGAAGAAGGACGCATTCGGTATATCGGAATTACGCACTACACGGTTGATGCATATCCCAAGCTGATGGAAATCATCCAGCGTGAGCCCATCGATTTCGTACAGTTCAATTACTCGGCCACGACCACCGCAGCCGAAGAGCGTCTGCTGCCGCTCTGTGCCGACAAGGGGGTGGGTGTGATCGTCAACCGTGCGTTCGACGACGGGAAAATCTTTGCGCGACTCAAAGATAGACCGCTTCCGTCATGGGCGGGCGATATCGATTGCAGCAGCTGGGCGCAGTTGCTACTTAAGTTCGTGATCTCGCATCCCGCCGTGACGTGCGTGATTCCTGCGACGGGTAAGCTGCGTAATCTCAAAGACAACATCGGCGCTGCGCGAGGGCGGCTGCCCAATTCGCAGCAGCGACAGACGATCGTCGCGGCAGTCGTTTAAAAAACCAATTAGTTCGTTCGAGCAATACGGAAGCCGCGCGTGCTCGTACGCGCCTTCGTCTCGTCTGCCGCACGAGCTGTTGAACGAATCGCGTCGACGCCGTTGAACCAAGAACCCCCGCGAACCACGCGACGATCGCAATCGCCCGAGGTGTTGGCGATACCGCTGTTGGGTGCGTTGCGGTAGGTCTCGCTCCAGCAATCGAGAACCCATTCTTCTGCATTGCCGAAGAGATCATGCACGCCAAAGGGATTTGGCTGGAAGCTTGCTGCCGGCGCCGTCCCCGCGAAGCGATCACGGCAATCGAATACCGACTCGAGACCGAGCGACCCGCGACCTGTCGCGTCTGCAACGTTAGCGAAGCGACAAGCATCCGCGGGATTCTCGCTCCAGAAGCGCTCGCTCTGCGTGCCAGCACGGACGACGTATTCCCACTCTGCTTCGGTAATGAGTCGATAGTTGTGGCCGGTCTTCACGCCGAGCCATTCTGCGTAGGCCTTTGCGTCGTCCCAACTGATGCAAACGACAGGATCGTTTTCGGTTTGCGGAAAGCCGGGGCTATTCCAGGCTGCTTGGGGGTTCGGCCGAAATCTCTTGTTGGCATAAGTGTCGCAGCCCATTCCGCCCGTCCGACTCGTCTCGCGAACGAAGCGAGCGTACTGACTCCAGGTTACCTCGGTCTTGCCGATTGCAAACGTGCCGGGGATGGAGACTTCGCGTGCGGGGCCTTCCGTTGGACGTCGCGCCTTACGAAAATCGGCCAGACCCATTTCGAACTTACCGGGGGGAATCACGATCATCTCGGGGCAGTCTGCACAGTCTCTGAACGCCGTTCCCGCAGCCAGTTTCTGCAAATCGCCAATCGATTGTCCGCTCGCCGGAATGAGCACGGCTGCATTCGCGGCAGTGACTGCGCCGGCTGCAGCCGTCGTAACCGCAGCGCCGCCTGAACCGGCAGAGGCAGGTTTGACCACGCTGGGTGCGATCGAGGTAGGCGCCGCCGGGCCACCACCCATCAGTGCGCGGAGGCGGACGGCGGCAACGCCTGCAAACAAGCCTTGCGGGAACTGATTGAGGTAAGCCTGTATTTCATCTGGATTCTTTGAGTCACGTACGGACTCCCAAAGAGCCCGGTCATCGGTCGGCATCGCAGCGGCGAAGGGCGCTGGCGTCGCAACTTCCACGGGGCGTGCCATCTGTGGACTTGCCACTGCGGGAATGAAATAAAACTCTCCGACCGTTTGGTCGTAGAGAGCAGGGACCTGTTCGTGACCGATCGACTTGGCGAGCGATACCACTTCCTGTCGCGTACGCTTCAACACTTGGTCGACCGGCAAGCCAGGTCGCGTCATTTCTCTGAGCAGCACACGAGTGAAGACGCCGTTCGGGTTCGGATCATCGGGGCTCAGGTTGTCGAGAGCCGTCTGACCCGCGCCGGCCGAAAACAGAATCATCTGACCGGTCGCGGCGGTGGTGGGCGCGAGACCTCGTGTACCCCCGATGCTACGAGTCCCCGTTTTCGGGAACGGATTGTCACGACATGCATCGACGATGGCGACAGAGAATCGGACTTTCTGTTCACTGAGATCGTCGAGAACACGCTGCAGCATCAGCGCATCATCTTTGACCTGCTCTTCACTTTCCGGACTGATGTTGGTCGGAAGTAAATAATTGGCAGCGCCGAGCTGAACGCCATGCCCCGCGAAATAGAACACCGCCTCGCTGCCGCCATCGAGCTTCGCTTTGAAATCGCGCATCGCCTGACGCAGGGCACGATCATCGAGATCGAGGCGCAACATGACTTCGAACCCCAGTGCGTCAAGTGCTGCAGCCATCGCTTCTGCATCGGCACGGGCATTTCGGAGCGACGGAACGGTCGTATAGGTTTGATTACCAATGACGAGCGCCGAGCGCATTCGTCCGTCGGAGGAGGGGCGCGGCGCTGCAGCAAGCTGAGCGCTCGAGGTATCCATCGCCTGAGCCGGTGAAGCGGCTGGCGTCTGAGACGAAGCGCTCACCGGCGCAGAGGCCGCTCCCGATCTCGATCCTGCAACCATGGCGGGTGAGGCGACAGTGGGCTCGCTGGTGGTGATGGCAGCAGATGCGACGGGCGTTGTCGGTGGCGCCGTTGACGGGGCCGATACCGGGACGACATCCGCGGGAGTGTTTGGAGTCTGCGCCGGGGCTGCAGAGGAGACTGTCGGAATCGCAGCACTCGCTGAGGGGACTGGGGTCGGCGCCGCCTCGGCCATCATCACCGGAGCAGACGTCACCGAGCTCTGATCGAAGCGATCCTCTCGCCACATTCCCGATTGGATCGGCTTTCCCGAGGCGTCGTACACGGTTCCTGCGCCCCAGCGCTTGCTCTCGCGGAACTCACCGACGTACTTCGTCCCATCGGGCATCGTCTCCGAGCCCTGTCCGTCGCGCTCATCTTCGCGGAACTGACCGATGTAAACCCGACCGCTCGGCCAAGTGTAAGTCCCTTGCCCGTGCTTTTCGTCATCGCGCCACTCGCCGACATATTTCATGCCGCTCGAGCTGGTGTACGTACCGATGCCATTGAACTTACCTTCCCGGAACTCCCCGACGTAGACGAAGCTTTTCTCGCCTGTGTAGACACCTTGACCGTGGAACTGATCGTTGAGGAATTCGCCGACGTAACGATCGCCGTTAGGCCATGTCGCAGAACCCCTGCCGTTGTACTTGCCTGATCGAAACTCGCCGACATAGACCGCACCATCGGTCGCCGTATAGGTTCCCGCGCAGTTGTTCCAGGACGCCCGCGCGGTGCCCTTACAGGTGGGCAGCGCTTTCTTTGTTGCCTCTGCCGACGGCGTCTGCGCGAGCGCAAGTGGGCCTGCACCAGCGGCGACTATCGCTGCGGCTGTCAAAATCAGGGAGGAAAGTCGAGCGGCAAACATCCGAATGCCTCAAAAAATAGCGCTTGCTTGACCTTTCAGTGTGCCGAAAGGGCGCCTTTCTGTGAAGTCCGGGACAGCCCGAGAGCTAGAGCTGCGAGTCGCTCCCTAAAACTAGGGAGGACACTCCATGCTCAAAGAATCACTCCACTATGAAATAGTCCACCGACCTGCGCTCGGCGGCACGGGCTTTGACTTCTGGGACAACCGCTAGATGCAGCGGGTGGGTCTGATAGGTCTCGAGGGCCGCCCGGTCGGTGAACTCGCTGTAAAGCACAACGTCCGAGGCGCTCGCGTCCTCGATGAAATTGATTCCGACCTCGATTTTGAGCAGCCCTGGAATCTTGCCTGCGAGACCCTCGAGTAAATTTTTGATCACCTGAGCATCGGCAGACTTGGAAGCGCCCTCACGAATGCGCCACATTACGATGTGCTTGACCATATTTACTTCCGCAAAGTTTTGAATGCAGCGAGCGCCGACTCACGCGAGGCTTTGAGATCGACGATGGGTGTGGGATAGCTCCTAGACCCCTTTCCGGAGAGTTCCGGGATCCAGCGTTTAATGTATTCGCCTTGCGGATCGAACTTCTCGGCTTGGCTCTCCGGATTGAAGACCCGAAAGTAGGGCGCCGCATCGGCTCCGCAACCGGCAGCCCACTGCCACCCGAGCGTGTTACTCGCAAGATCTGCATCGACCAAGGTGTCCCAGAACCATCTCGCACCGTGCAGCCAATGCATGCGTAGGTTCTTCACGAGGAATGACGCGACCACCATTCGAACACGGTTGTGCATCCAGCCGGTTTCCCAGAGCTCCCGCATGCCCGCATCGACCAGCGGGATGCCGGTTTTTCCACGCTGCCAAGCGGCAAGCTCGCGTGTATCGTCTCGCCAAGGAAAGCGTGCAAAGTCCGCACGTAAGGGTTCGTTAGTGGTTCGTGGGAAATGAAAGAGCAGGTGGTGCGCGAACTCTCGCCAGCCGATCTCTGCCATGAACTTACTGTCTCGCCACTTGGGCGCAGCATGCCAGACTTGTCTCGGCGAAAGCTCGCCGAAATGCAGATGAGGAGAGAGTCTCGAGGTTCCCGTTTGGGCCGGAAGATTACGGGTCTCTCCGTAATCTTTGACCGGGC
This sequence comes from Steroidobacteraceae bacterium, assembly GCA_044235605.1. Lineage (GTDB taxonomy): Bacteria > Pseudomonadota > Gammaproteobacteria > Steroidobacterales > Steroidobacteraceae > UBA964. Next base: position 29,475 of record JBIIHO010000001.1, read on the forward strand.
CATCGAGAAATGTGTCGAGGTTCCGTGCCGCACCGCGCTCACCAGCTTGCCAGCTTCGAGCCATTCCCTCGTGCCATGGAATTTCGGGCATCAGACCTAGGGTGTCGAGCTTTACACCAGACGGCCACTTCGCGGGCGCGGCTATTTTCTTCGGAGCGGGTAGTGGTGCAGGAGGCTCCAGAGTTGCGGAAACTTTTCTCCAGAATGGTGTGAAGACCTGAAACGGCTTACCGCTCAGGTTTTGGACATCCCAAGGCTCTACGAGCAGCGCAGAGTTGAAACTGCGTACCTCGACGTTCGATTCGCGTAAAGTTTCCTTGATCCGTCGATCGCGCTCGATCACGAGCGGCTCGTAACGTCTACTCCAATAAACCGCATCGGCCCCGGTTTCACGCAGTAATTTTTTGATTGCTGCAAGTGAATCATCGACTCGACGAATCACGAGCTTGGACCCAGCTTTCTCGAGATCCCTCGCGAGTGACGTCAACGATTGGTGCAACCACCAACGCGAAGCACTGCCCGGCGCCCACTCGCCTTCTTCTTCTGGGCACCAAAGAAAAATGGGGATAACTGGCTTTTCACGGGCGATCGCAGCGCGTAAGGCCGGATGGTCGGTGAGGCGGAGGTCCTGTCGGAACCAAATTAGGGTGGCACTCATGGAATTAGTTCGCGTGGTTTGCAATGACGCGGGCGACAGCATCGATGGCAACGGTGCGCGGTGAGCTCTTGCGCCAGATCGCGCCTATGGTGCGTGTAGGCACGGGTTTCGCGAACGGCTTGAACACCAACCCTTTTGGTGCCGCGTGACTGCCGCGAGTGGCGAACTCCGGCATCAGCGTGAGCCCTGCGCCGGCCGCGACCATTTGGCGCAGCGTTTCGATACTGGTGGCGCGAAAATCCTGTTTCTCGTGAACATCGATCCGGTTACAGACATCGAGCGCCTGATCTCGCAAGCAATGACCATCCTCGAGCAGCAGTAGTGTTGCGCCTTTGAGATCGTCTACTTTGAGTTGCTTGCTCGAAGCGAGTGGGTGATCTTCGGGAGCGGCGACGACGAAAGGCTCGTCATACAACGTCTTTGAGGCGAGGCCCTCGAGCTCCACGGGAAGCGCGAGCACCCCCATGTCGATGTCGCCTGCGCGCAGTCGCTCGAGCATCGTTCCCGTTTGGTACTCGTAGAGCATGAGCTCGAGCTGCGGAAGCGCATTGCGTAGCTGTGGAGCGACGACGGGCAGCAGATACGGACCGATCGTGGGAAGAAAAGCGATCTTTAACCGACCTGCGAGTGGCTCGCGATGAGCTTGGGCAATGGCGACTACCTCGTCGCTGGCTTCGACGATACGGCGAGCTCGGGCGACGATTTCGGCGCCTGCGGGCGTTAGTAAAGCCTTTCGGGGCTGCCTCTCAACCAGTGGTACACCGAGGTACTCCTCGAGTTTTTTGAGTTGCGCCGAGAGAGTTGGCTGACTAACGAAACAACGTTCGGCGGCCTGGCCGAAATGACCCGTGTCGGCGACGGCGACGAGGTAGCGCAGGTCTTTGAGTTTGATATCAGCCATGGGGGACCCCGACGGATCGATATACGGCATCTATCGAAATAATCCCATCAATCGACGGGATTGTCGAGATCGGGTCCCAAGCAATGACCGCTGGCAAAGCTCGCTGCCAAGCAACATTTTCCAGACGGGTCAGTTGGCGTTTTGCGATCCGCTTGCCTCTGGCGGGGTGTTTCCCATCAATCGATCGACGAGCCGGGTGGTATGGCTGCTCGAGCGGGTGCGCCGCGCGACGAGCGAGTACACCGCAGGAACGACGAGCAGGGTCAGGAAGACCGATACCAACGTGCCATAGAACACCACCACGCCGATGGGCTCACGCTGTTCAGCCCCCGCACCCGACGCGAGCAGGAAGGGGATGGCGCCGAAGGCGGTGCAAAGACTAGTCATCAACACGGGACGTAGGCGTACTGCAGCGGCCTGCACTACGGATTCTTTGAACTCGATTCCGCGTTCGCGCAGCTGGTTTGCGAACTCGACGATCAGTACACCATTCTTTGCTGCGATACCGATCAGCATGATCACGGCGATCTGACTGAAGATATTCACGCTCATGCC
>JBIIHO010000255.1:0-2972 GCA_044235605.1 Steroidobacteraceae bacterium
GACCAGTCGCTGGCTACCGGTGGCTGGGGCCGCCGGATTCCAAGGTCTTCGCGAACGCCTCGATCGCGGCCTCATCGTAGCCGAGTTCGCGAAGGATTTCGGCATTGTGCTCGCCGATGGCTGGCAGGCTCAGCCGCGGGGCGGCGGGTTCGTCCAGAAATTTCACCGGCGGACCGATGTGTTCCTGCCCGTCTTCGTCCAGCAGGCGCATGCCACGCGCATGAATCTGTGGATCATCGAAGGCTTCGCGCAGGTCGTTGACCCAAGCAAAACCGACCTCCTTGCCGCGGAACCAGTCGATCCACTCCGCCCGTGTGCGAGTGGCGAAGAGCTCGCGCAGATAAGCGATGAGCGGTGCTTGGTGAGTGCCGGGCCCGCGTTCGCAAAGCTCGACGAAATCGAGTCGACCGAGTTCGCCCAGTAGTTTGCGCACGAACTTGAGCTCCTGAGCGCCGAGCACGATGTGACGTCCGTCTTTCGTCCGATAGATGTTGTAGAACGCTGAGCCGCCGAGACTGCGCTCCTCGCGAGGCTTGGGCGGTGTTTTACTCGCGAAGGTGGATCCGGTGATGTTGGGTGTCCAGGCGATCGCAGAGTCGAGCATGGCGACATCGATGTAATCGCCCCGACCGGTTTTCTCGCGGCGCAGCAGCGCCATGAGCACGCCAGATAGCGCATGCAGCGATGCGGTGATGTCTGCGACGGGGACATGAGGCATCACAGGTTCGCCATCGTTCCCCTGATTCAGGCTGACAATTCCGCTTAGTGCTTCAGTCGCAAGGTCATGTGCCGGTTGCTCGCGATAAGGACCGCTCTGTCCAAAGGCGGAGATAGAGCAATAGACGATACGCGGGTTGCGCGCTGAGACCGCGGCGTAACCGACGCCGAGTCGATCGACGACGCCTGGACGAAAGGCCTCGATGAAGACATCGGCTGTTTCGGCAAGACGTAACACCGCTTCGCGCCCCGGATCGGATTTGAGATTGACGCAGAAGCTTTTCTTGCCTCGTTGCGTGTTGCGAAAGAAAACCGTGTGCCCGCCCTCGCTAGGCCCGATATATCGACCGGGTTCGCCATCCCCAGGCGGTTCGATCTTAATGACCTCAGCTCCATGGTCCGCCATCATCAACGTGAGCTGCGGTCCTGGCAGAAACTGCGACAAATCGACGACGCGCAGACCCTCGAGTTTCACGTGATACCTCGCTTGCGCAGCGCTTGGATTTCGGCGGACGAATAACCGAGTTCCGTGAGCACGGCGTCTGTGTCCGCGCCGAGACCCGGGGCGGATCTCGCCGGAAGGCGCTGACCGTCAAGCTTGATGGGGTTGGCGAAGCTTCGAAAATCGGCGCGCATCGGATGCGGGGTTGATCGGATCATGCCGGTGGCGATAGGGAAGGGGTTTTGCAGTGCTTGCGCCATATCGTTGACCGGTGCTGCAGGCAGTACGCCTTGCAGCTTGGCGAGCCAGTGAGCTGTGGTCTCACGCTCGAAAACGGCATCGAGCAGCGGGGTCAAAGATTCCCGATTGTCTCGCCGCGTTGGCATCGTGGCAAAGCGCGAATCGTTGGCGATCTGCGGAGCATCGATGACTCGCAACAGTTCCTGCCAAAATTTTTCGGTCATGCACATCACGAAAATCCAACCGTCTGCTGTCTTGAACAGCTGAACGGGCGTTGCCGTCGGGTGTGCGCTTCGGGGCATTCGTCCGGTGACGAGGCCGTCGTTGAGATACCACGTGCCCGGATATGAGAGTTGATGCAACGCGACGTCGAACAAGCTGACATCGACGTCACGCCCCGTTCCGCTGCGCGCTGTGCCGAAAAGTGCGGCGAGAAGCGCGAGCGCGGTCGTAATACCGGTCATGTAGTCGACGATGGATAGACCCATGCGCGCAGGGGGTGAGCCCGGTTCGCCGGTGACGTGCAGGTATCCCGTCTCGGCTTGCATCAAATAATCGTAGCCCGGCCAACCGCGCCGCTCGTTGTCGCGCCCGTAGGCTGAAAGATGCGCGCAGACGATGCGCGGGTTCGCCCCTTTGAGCGCTGCGTAGGTGAGTCCGAGTTTGTCGGGTTGATCGCCTCGGAGGTTGTTGAGCACGGCATCGGACGTCGCGACGAGCTTTTGAAACGCCGTTTGTCCTTCAGGAGTTTTCAGATCGAGACAGACACTGCGCTTATTGAGGTTGAAGGTCTGGAAAAAATGCGAGTCATGCTCGCCTAAGAAGTAGGGGCCCATGCCGCGCGTGGCGTCACCACCTTGCGCTCGATTTTCGATCTTGATGACCTCCGCACCAAGGTCGGCCAGATACATGGAGCCGAAAGGCCCTGCGCCGAATGCTTCAAAGGTCAGGACGCGCAGCCCATCGAGAGGGAGTGGCGAGTCTTTTGCTGGAGCTGCGTCGCTCAAACTGGATTCCTTTCGATCAGTTGTTTCGCGATGATGATTCGCTGCATTTCATTGGTGCCTTCACCGATACACATCAGGGGTGCATCTCGGTAGTAGCGCTCGACGTCGAAATCGGTGGAATAGCTGTAGCCGCCGAAGATGCGCATGGCCTCGAGGCTGTTTTCGACGCCGGCCTCCGAGGCGAAGAGCTTAGCCATGCTGGATTCAAGATCGCAGCGTTCGCCGGTGTCGTATTTGCGCGCCGCTTGCTCGATGAGCAGGCGTGAGGCTTCGACTCGCGTGGCCATGTCGGCGAGCTTGAGCTGAATGGCCTGATGTTGGGCAATGGGTTTGCCGAAGGTTTGACGCTCTTGAGCGTAGCGCAGGGCGTCACGCAGAGCGCCCGCGGCAATACCGGCGCCACGAGCCGCCACGTTGATGCGGCCGAGTTCGAGACCGCCCACCGCTTGCTGAAAGCCGCGACCTTCGACCTCACCGATGAGGTTATCGGCCGAGACCTTGAAGTCGGTGAACACGAGTTCGGCACTATCGATCGATTTGTAGCCGAGCTTACGGATTTTTTTGGC
>JBIIHO010000256.1:0-2956 GCA_044235605.1 Steroidobacteraceae bacterium
ATTTCGACGGGCGCTGAGTTCGAGCAAATCTCCTCGTTCACCATCACGCAAGCGGTAATCGACGCTCTCGAAGTTACCTCGGCCGAACAACGTCGTCAGTCCGTTATCAAGACCCTCCGCACTCGACAGATCGGTCAGCCCCGCCCGCAGTAGACGCTCGTAGCGCGCCGAGTCGGCGGCCACTCGAACCTCCTCGACCCGCAGAGAACCGCTTCGTACCGCACCGCGAGCGACGAGATAACGCGAGTAGTCGTCATCGCTGAGTCGCAGCGTTGCGAGGCGCTCGATCGCCGCACGCGCCGAATTCTCGCCAAGCTCGACGGCCCGCGGAACGATATCGAAATCGAAACTAGACGCCTCACCGAGCTCGGGCGTCAACAGAATATCGTTAGGTTGAAGCAACTGCCGCTGAGCATCGCTGCCGCGTCGAATGAGGATCGACAACATCTGATTCGAGATGGTCGCGACCGAATCGAGTGACTCGCGCTTGCGCAACGGGAACCCGACGTCGACGACGATGAGCACATCGACACCCATTTGACGCGCAAGCTCGACGGGCAAATTGTTGGCGAGTCCGCCATCGACCAGCAGTCGTCCGTCCATCTCCACCGGCGCGAAGACTCCCGGCGCTGCGAGGCTCGCACGCATCGCCGAGACGAGATCACCCTGACCGAGATCGATCGCCTCCCCGGTCTCGAGATCCGTCGCGACCGCACGAAAGCGGGTCGGTAGCGCATCGAACTGCTGGATTCTCGCCACGGGCAGCGTGACCCGACGTAACGCTTGAGAGAGACGTTGACCCGACACGAGCCCCTTCGGTAATCGGAAGGTTCCACTTTTGAGCCCGAGTGGAAAATTGACTAGAAAATTTTGATCTTCGCTCTTGCGACGAAAACTCAGTCGCTCTCGAGGTCCCGGCTCCTGAAAGGCCTGACGCCACTCCGGGGACTCTACGAAGGCCGCAATTTCGGTGGCGCTCAGCCCGCTCGCGTACAGGCCGCCGACCACGGCGCCCATACTGGTTCCCGCGACGGCGTCGATGGGAATCCGCTCGGCCTCCAGAACTTTGAGTACCCCGACGTGAGCCGCACCGCGCGCCCCGCCCCCCGAGAGCACGAGCCCGACACGCGGACGCTCGACAGCCGCCTCGGCCGTGACGGCGAGGAGAGTGAACGCAAGCAGCAAGATGGAGGTCCAACGCACGACTGCAAGGATACCAAGCGATAATGCACCCATGCTCGAACTTGCCGCCCTAGCCCTGTTATCGACGTCCTCCACCGCACTCGAGGAGGTCGTCGTCACCGCCCGTAGGCGTGAGGAACGCCTGGCCGACGTCGCTGCGAGCGTCACTCGCCTCACGCCAGGTGACCCGGAGCGCCTCGATCTCACCCACCACGCCGAAAGCCTAAACCGCGTGCCGGGGGTGTTTCTGCAACGCGGTAGCGGGCAAGAAAGTCTGCTCGCGATCCGCTCTCCGGTGCTCACGGGTGCGGGGGCCTGTGGAGCCTTCTTGTTTTTGGAAGATGGCTTTCCACTCCGACCCACGGGGTTCTGCAACGTCAACGAATTGTTCGAAACCAATACAGCCCAGGCGGCTGCGATCGAAGTCATGCGAGGTCCCGGCAGCATCGTGCACGGCGCCAATGCGGTGCATGGCGTGATCAACGTACTGACGCCCTCTGCCGCAGATCTCGCAGGAGCCCAACTCAACGCCGTCTTCGGTGCAGACGATTTCAGATCTCTCGGGTTCGCGCTCGGCAACGGACGACACGCTGTGCAGGGACTCGTGCGCCACGACGGAGGCTTTCGCGACGACTCGGAGACCACCGAACTCAAATTAAACCTGGCGCACGATTGGGAGCTTGCCGGCGGCGAGTTGCGGTGGCGCGCCGCCGCTACGCGGCTCGATCAGGATACTGCAGGCTTCATACGAGGACTCAATGCCTACCGAGACACCGTCCTCCGCCGGTCGAACCCAAATCCTGAGGCCTTCAGGGATGCCGACAGTCTTCGGATGTCGACCGTATGGACCCGCAGCGACTGCGAGGGCTGCGACGACGAAGCGCGGTTGATACTGCGGCATTCGTCCATGACGTTCCTGCAGCATTTTTTGCTCGGCAAGCCCCTCGAGAAAAACTCGCAGACCAGCGCAGCATTGGGTATCGCGCGCAGTCGCCCTTTCGCGCTCGAAGGCTGGTCGTGGCGTGTAGGCGTTGATGCCGAGTGGGCCGACACTTCGCTGCTCGAGATCCAGGATGGACCGACGCTTGAGGGTAGCGCCTTTGCGCGCTCGATACGGCCCGCAGGGCGACACTACGACTATGCCGTCGATGTCGCATCAGTTGGGGCCAACGTATCCATCGAGCATCGCAGTGACGCGTGGCTCTGGCGCGCCGCCGCACGAGCGGACTACATCGCGTACTCGTATGACAATCTCATGCGTGATGGCAATACAGCCGAAGACGGTACGCCGTGTCCCGGCGGATGCCTCTACAGCCGCCCCGCAGATCGCGATGACCGATTCTCGCGTGTGACGCCCCGAGTCGAGATCATTCGTCATCTGAGCGAAACGCAACATGTCTATGCCGTACTCGCCGAAGGCTTTCGTCCACCGGAAATCACCGAGTTGTATCGACTGCAACGTAATCAATCCGTCGCCGATCTCAATGCCGAACGCATGCGAAGTGCCGAGCTCGGTTGGCGCTTCGCTTTCGGCGAGGCTGATTCGCCGAGGTTGCGCGGCAACCTGGCCGTATTCACCGCGAGAAAAAGCGACGTCATCCTGCGCGATGCAAACGGATTCAACGTGATCGGAGGTCGAACGCGTCATGAGGGCGCTGAATACGCGCTCAACTGGCGAATCCTGTCTTGGCTTCGTGCGGAACTCAGCGGCACTTTCGCACGACATCGTTACGACTTTTCTCAGGCGATCGAGGGTGGCGAAACGATCACGGCA
>JBIIHO010000257.1:0-2920 GCA_044235605.1 Steroidobacteraceae bacterium
CATCCGCAAACAAACCGTTCATTAAGGTGCCGGCTTCAGTGGAATCGGCGGCCTCGCGTCCATCACCGTACACATCGGTAGCCATCGCCACAAATCCGAGACCGGCAAGTTCTCTGGCACGGCGACGAAGATAGTCGTTGAGACCCCACCACTCCGGAAGGACGATCAAGCCCGGTCGCTTACCGGTGCGGGCCGGATCTTGAGCCACGTAGCTGGAGAAATGATGGCCAGAAGCGCTGTATTTCAAGATTTCGGTTTCGATTTGGGCAGGCATTGAGTCAGAACCTCGACGAGCGCAAAGGGGTAAGTGCCACTGCCGACACTTTCTCAGTAGCCATAGCCGATACGCAAGCCCGACAGCTCACGAATGCCATAATGTGGGCGATGCTTGAAGAGCTTGAAACGTCGAATACGATACCCCGAAAGATCCGCAGCTTCGTTTTGCGTGCGGGTCGAATCACGGCCGCCCAGCAGCGGGCGCTGACCGAGTTGTGGCCAAGGTTCGGCCTTGATGTCTCGCAGCACGGCAAGATATTTGATCTCGACGGAGTTTTCGGCCGTGTTGCCAAGCGTAGCTTGGAAATTGGGTTCGGTAACGGCGAGAACTTGATCAGTCTCGCTCGCGCTCACCCGGAACGAGACTTCATTGGTGTAGAAGTGCATCGCTCTGGAGTCGGGCATCTGCTGCTCGAATTGGAGGCATCACAACTTTCTAACGTGAAGGTGGTTTGCCACGATGCCGTTGAGGTGCTTGAACGTTTTATCGCGCCCGAAGCGATCGATGAGATCCTAATTCTCTTTCCCGATCCATGGCATAAAAAACGCCATCACAAACGTCGACTCGTTCAACCCGAGTTCATCTCTCTCATCGCCTCTCGGCTTTTAAAAGGCGGGCGATTGCAGTTGGCAACCGATTGGGAACCCTACGCCCTACAGATGTTAGAGGTCGTCAGCGCAAATCCGCAGTTTGCTAACCTCGCTGGAGCCGAAGGCTTCATGCCACGGCCCGAGTGGCGTGCCCTCACCCGCTTCGAGCGCCGGGGACACCGTCTAGGTCATGGCGTGTGGGATCTTTCTTTCGAGCGCCAGTAGGATCGAAACTGTTCAACCGATGCCGAAGCTGGCGCGGATTCCATCGACGATGAATTGAACAGCTAGTGCGCCGAGTACCACGCCGAGAAGGCGATTAGCGACGTTGGTGCCCGTCGCGCCGAGCATTCGCATCAGCGGTCCGGATCCGAGCATCACCACCAGACAAATCAATAATACGAGAACAGCGGCGGCGAGCAGTGTGCCGAATAGCGCAGGCTGGCTCATCACCGAGACCGGGCCGAACCACAAGAGAATCGTCGTTAGTGCGCCGGGCCCGGACATAAATGGAAACGCCAAGGGAAAAACCGAGATATCGGCGCGACGCCGGCTTTCGGCCTGCTCGTCAGTAGACGTGCGTGTCCCCGACTCGCGAGCAAAGACCATCTCGAGTGCAACAAGAAACAACAGCAATCCACCGAAGATCCGGAAAGAATCGATGCTGATACCCATGGCAGCAAGAAATGCTGCGCCGCTCAATGCAAAACCAATAATGATGAGCCCGGCCACCAATACCGACTTAATCGCCATGCGCTTACGGTAGGACGCGTTCGCGCCCTCCGTGAGGCTCGCGAAGACGGGTACGAGCGAAATAGGCTCGACGACCAGAAAGAAGACGACAAAGAATTTGAGGAAGGATTCGACCACAGTGAACTCAGTTTTTAGGCAGATCGAGCAAGGCGATACGGTGGCGCTGCCACCAAACCATCGCAAGGCCTGGCAAGGCGGTGAAGAAAGTCAGGACGAAGAACGGCGCCCAGCCGAGCGCGTCGGACAGTATGCCAGCAGGTGCCCCCAGTAAATTGCGCGGCATCACTGCCAAGGCGGACAGCGCCGCATACTGAAAAGCGCTGAATCGTACGTCGCACATACCCATGATGAAAACGACGAGCGCCGTATTACCCATAGAGCCTACGAAGTTATCGAGAAAAACAGCCGTAGCCATCAAGGTCACATTGTCGCCCTGCGTGGCAACCACGTAATAGCCGAGATTGGCGATAGCCTGTGCGGCTCCGAACACCAGTAAGGCTCGAACCAGCCCGAGGCTCACCAACCAAAGACCGCCGACGATCGCACCGGTGATGCTAGCCACCAACATGACCGTCTTGGTGACAGCGCCGATCTCCGTTTTCGTGAAGCCGACATCCATCAGAAACGGCGTGAGTAACTTTAAGGCGAAGGCATCACCGACTTTGTAGAGAACGATCGTCAGCAACAACACCACCATGCCCTGCCCAGTCAGAAGCTGACGAAGCGGTCCGGTGACTGCTTCTTGCAACGTTCGTGGTGGCGGCGCATGAAGTTTGGGCTCCGGTGCAAAGAAGGTGACCGCGCTGATGGCGAGCATGCCTGCTGCCATCACGAAATAAGTCTGGCGCCAACCGATCAAATCGGCGAGGACCAGTGCACCAGCGAATGAAAACCAGGCTGCGAGGCGATAGCCGAGGTTTGCAGCCGTCGCAGCCGGGCCGCGCTCTGTAGGCGAAACCAGGTCGGTGCGCCATGCATCGATGACGATATCCTGCGATGCCGAAAGCACAGCCACGACCAGCGCAAGCACAGCGAATGGCGCGAGCCCTTGCTCGGGGCCATGCGTCGCCATCACGGCGAGTGCCGCAGCGAGCAAAATCTGAAATAGCAGAATCCAACCGCGTCGACGGCCAAGGAAAGGCATCGAATAACGATCGAGCAAGGGCGCCCACAGGGGTTTCAGCGTATAAGCGAGACCGATAAGCGATAACCACCCAATCGTGGTGTTCGAAATTGCGACATCTTTAAGCCAAGCCTGCATCGTCGATTCGGTGAGGTTGTACGGCAACCCCGAGGCCAT
>JBIIHO010000258.1:0-2912 GCA_044235605.1 Steroidobacteraceae bacterium
GCGTGATCGCCTCGATGCCGCTGCTCGACGGCTGGGGCGTCCCGTCGCGTCTCGCCAGTCGCAGCGGTTTCCCGGGGTGCTTCGACGGCTTCGTCACCGAACTCGCGGCCGCTTGGCTATCGGCGCTCGATGAACGCGCGCTTGGTCAGATCGAAATCTTTTCCTGTGGCCCTACACCTATGCTCGAGGCGACTGCGAAACTTGCGGTGCGGTTCGGCCTGCCCTGTCAGGTCTCGCTCGAAGAATTCATGGCCTGTGCCGTGGGTGGTTGTGCAGGTTGCGCTGTTCGCGTGAAGACACCGACCGGACCTGCCATGAAGCGTGTGTGTGTCGACGGACCCGTGTTCGACGGCTACACCGTCTTCGACGTTTGAGCCGTCGGTGACTGAGAGCTGCGCTTCTCCTTCAGAACGACTCGCTGCGGTACAGCGCCGCATCGAGGCTGCAGCGCGAGAGGCCGGACGGTCAGTCCGTGAGATCACGCTCATCGCAGTCAGCAAGCAGCAATCCATAGAATCCGTGTCCGCACTCGCCGACCTCGGTCAGCGCGACTTCGGCGAAAATTATTTGCAGGAGGGCCTCGCCAAAATCGACGCCCTGCGCGACCGAGGCTTGTCCTGGCACTTCATCGGTCAACTGCAATCCAATAAGACTCGGCCCGTGGCTGAATATTTCGACTGGGTCCACACCGTCGACCGACTCAAGATCGCCACGAGGCTCTCGGAGCAGCGACCTTTCCACGCCCCGCCCCTCTGCGTCTGTGTTCAAGTCAAGCTCGGGGACGAAGACAGCAAGGGTGGCGCTCTCCCCGGGGATCTACCCGAGTTACTCGAGGCCATCGCACACCTACCCCGCCTTCAACTGCGCGGTCTCATGGCGATACCGCCGGCCGAAACGGATCCAACTCGTCAAAGACAATGGTTTGCCGAGCTGCATCGGTTGTTTGTTGAAGCCCGCGCTCGTCACGCGAATCTGGATACGCTCTCCATGGGGATGAGCGCCGATCTGGAAGCCGCCATCGCCGAGGGAGCCACTCACGTCAGGATCGGCACCGCTGTCTTCGGCCAGCGTCTACAATCCTCTGCATGACGGCACCTGATCTAGGTCGTGGCCTCGGCGTGCTGGGCGGTGGGCACATGGGCCGCGCCCTGGTCGAAGCGCTAATTAAGCAAGGCGCCGACCGCTCTCGGGTCAAAATTGCCGAAACCTCGATGCCGACCGCAAACGCCTTAAGTCACGAACTGGCAGTAGACGTGGTCACCGACAGCCGTGTCCTCTTCCCGGACATCGACACCCTCATCCTTGCCGTGAAACCGCAGGACATGGCGCGCGCACTTGACGTGTTGCGTCCACAACTCGAAGAGCATCGTCCGCTCGTAATCTCGATCGCAGCCGGTCTGTCTGTCGCTCAGTTACAACAGTGGTGCGGAGTCGGGGTTCCGATCATTCGTGCAATGCCCAATCGTCCCGCCCTCTTAGGCGCCGGAGCAACCGGCCTCTATTCGGCAGCCGACGTCGGGGTGCCTCTGCGAAACCGAGCGACGGCCGTCTTGGGCTGCGCTGGCGCCGTCGTTTGGGTTGATGACGAGGCGCTCATGGATGTTGTCACTGCAGTCTCGGGCAGCGGTCCCGCCTACTTCTTCCGCTTAGCGGAAGCCTTGGCCGCTGCCGGTCGCCTGCACGGTCTACCCGAGTCCACCGCGCTGCAGCTGGCACGCGCGACACTGCACGGTGCTGGCATGATGGTAACGCCGGATGCCAATTTGTCAGTACTTAGAGGATCGGTCACCTCCAAAGGCGGGACGACAGAAGCGGCTCTGGACTCATTCGAAAGTCAGGGGTTCGACGCCATGGTAGCCGCAGCAGTGTCCGCTGCGGTTCGCCGCGGTCGTGAACTCTCTGCCAACGCCGACAAGAGGGATTAAACGTGCATCAAGTGGTTCTCTTTCTCGCGGAAACCTTCTTTTCGTTGCTGCTTTACGTGTTCCTATTGCGGCTGATGCTGCAATGGGCACGGGCGAATTTTCGTAACCCCCTGGCAGAAGCCATTTTGCGTATGACCAATTGGCTCATCATGCCCTTGCGCCGAGTACTGCCTCCCATAGGACGTATCGATACCGCTTCGCTGGTCTCCGTTTATGCAGTCGCCCTCGTGCAAACGGCCGCACTCAGCGTCATCTTGGCTGGCGCCCTGCCCGGTGCCGTGCCTTGGCTCTGGGTCGCCGCGATCGAGCTACTGAGATCGGCCTTATGGCTCTATTTCTGGGCGATTTTCATCTATGCGCTCGCCTCGATGATCGCTCCGGGCGTTCGATCGCCCCTTCAGGATTTGCTCGAATCGCTCTGCGAGCCGGTGCTGGAGCGAATTCGCAACGCCGTTCCGGCCATCGGTGGGCTCGATCTGTCTCCGATGTGGGCCGGAATCATCATCCAAGTGTTGCTCATTCTCATTCGCTGAGCGCGCGTCACCTCACGTGACGCCGATAAAGACAAGACGAAAAGGCCATTTTTTCAGGCGAAATATCGCAAAAAGTGTTTGCTAGTACGTGGCTCTATGCTATTTTTCGCCCCGTTCGCAACGCGCAAAACAACGCGCAAACCTAAAAAACCAGGAGTATTCCAAGATGGCGAAAAAGGGTGGTCCTCCGACCAAGTCGGAAATCCTCAACCAGATCGCAAAAGAAACCTCGCTGTCCCGCAAGAATGTGGCGGCGGTGTTCGATTCTCTGAACGGTCAGATCAAGAAGAGCCTGCGCTCGCACGGCCTCTTCACGTTGCCGGGCCTTGCCAAGCTGAAGGTCGTCAAGAAGCCCGCCACCAAGGCGCGTGAGGGCATCAACCCCTTCACGGGCGAGAAGATGATGTTCAAGGCGAAGCCGGCCTCCAAGAAGGTCCGCGCCATGCCGCTGAAG
>JBIIHO010000039.1:0-9623 GCA_044235605.1 Steroidobacteraceae bacterium
GATCCGATCCCTGAGGGGCTCTACAGAGCTGTCGCCTCAATCCTTGCCTACGTTTTCAGACTGAGCGCACTGACGCCAGATCTCGAAACCCCCGATGTGCCGAGGCCGGTCCTCGCGCCGGAGTTCATGTTTGATGAGTTCGGCAAAAACGTTAAAGAGCAAGGGACATGACCCAGTTAGATAAGTCCGAGGCGGCGCTTCGTAGTGTGAGACGTGGAGATCCGCCGGTCGTCCTCATTTGCTCCGTGTCTATCGACGTGTTGTCGAGCTGTTCTCGGGAATTCGTGCGCACACTTCGCAGTGAAGGTGCTCGCGTGGAGTTTTATACACCCGGGCATGCAGATGGCGTGCTTCAGGCCACGAATAAGCTTCTCGAGGGTATTCCCTTCGAGGCGATTCTATCGAGCACAGAATTATTCCCTCCACATTTGCTCATTGTTGACGATGCAGAGTTGTTATCGGCAGCGGAAACCGCTGCGTTGAGGCGGCTTGTTCAAGGGCTGCGTGGAAGTGCGTTCCGGGTTCTGCTGCTCGCTCGTCGAAGCCGCGCCGAGGTCGAGCGCTTACCGCTCGCTGATCTGAACGATCTGATGGTGACCTGGAACGCTGACGGTGTTGAAAGCGAATCTCCCGCCATCGAGTCACTTAAGGTAGACCAGTCGTCAACCGTTTCGACACCGACGATACCGCCGGTGACCGTCGTCAAGGAGACCGCCCCGATTCCGGATGTGCTGGCGGATCTCGCCCGCGAGCGCGCCGAGACTCGCGGTTTCGACACCACCTCGTCCTACCGCTGGATGGTAGCTCCGCTCAAAGTGACTATCCTCGTCACTGCCATCCTTTTGTCGGCTTATGGAATCACCACCGTACTGATGAACTCCGGAGATTCGGAAACGCTCGTCTATGACTGCGGATCCCATCCCGATCGCGAATCCATCGATGTACTTCTGATGCGGATCGGGCGATCTACCCCGACGCGAGTGATAGCCGAGTCCGGGCGTTTTCGCTTACAACTCGGTCCTTTCCCGAGTCAGGAGGCGGCAGAGATCGTACGGGAGCAAGCGTGGTTGCTCGGTTCGTGTCGAGTTAATCCGATTGCGGTTCGCGCAGTAGACTCATTGCCACGTAAGGCTGGAGGTTGAGCTCATGACGAATATCTCGACAGGTTCGGGCGAGGCAGAGTCCAAAAGTCCTTCCACTGAGTTTACGGCCGTCATCAAATCTGGCGACCCCTCCATTCAGCGATTGAAGGAGGGAAGTAACTCCGTCGTGTCCGACATTGCCATCGAGCGTTCTGCCGAAGACGTACCGTTGCAATCTGAGACAACCAGCGTCGCGGCCTCGATAGATCCTGCGCTAGCACCCATCGACGAAGCGACGCGAGCTGCAACACAGGCAGCTCAGACGCTGGAAAATCTCGAAGTCGCCGTCGCTAAGGTGGATGCACTTGTCCAGTCCGTTGAGCAGCGACAGTCGGAAATTGAAGATGCCCACAGCAAAGCTAAAGCGATGTTGGATGAGGTGAATCGTATTGCTGAGGCACTGACGTTCTCCAATGAGCTGCGGGATCGGATCAACGCTACGGTGGCACGAACGAAACGATTGCGAGGCAACGACGGCAACCCCCTGGGTTGATGTGCGTCCGTCGTGACCATAGAGGAAACGAAGATGAGTAATGAAAACGATTCGAAAGATGCTGTGGCTGCGAAAGACGCTAGTCCGCTCGAGACACTGACTTCGCTGGTGCTCGATGCAGCGGATGCCGCGAATGACAGTGCCCAGTCGACGCACGAGGCAATTTCTCGGCTCTCTCATGTTGTCGATGCCAACCTCGACACGACTCGTACACTTCGAACAGCGCCTGCAATTTTTGGAGCGGTCCTTCTGAGTATTGGTATCGCGATAGCCGTAGTCATAGCGATGGTTTTCTCCAAGCTTGACGAGCGAGCGGCTGCACTCGATCAGGCCATCATCCAGCAGAGTGAAAGTCTGGAAAAAATGGAGACGACGCTGCGGGCGCTCTCTAACCTCGAGTCTAATTTGCAGAAGTTTCAAACAATTGCGAATGATACGACTCAGCGCGCGATCGTAACGCTTCGCGAACAGGTGAAAGCGGATCGTCTTGCGATTCAGGAGCTGGAGGTTCGTCGCTTAAATGAAATGCTGGCGTCGTTTCGTGGTGCTGTAGCAGGCGCACCGCCGCCTGGAGCAGCACGTCAAAGCGACGAGAGCAAACGATTCGCGATGCTCGAGAAATCTCTCAGCGGCTTTGAGGCGTCAATGTTGCGCATCGATGGACGCCTTACCGCCATCGAAAAATCCGTAGCTGCGAGAAGTTCTGGCGATACGGGTGGCAAGCGACCAGTCGCGGTGTTGTCAGACGCTCAGGCCAAGGACATCAAGGCGACCACTGCGGAAGTCGGCCGACTCAAGCAAGAAATAGCGAGCTTGCGGGAGCTCATCGAGCGCCGGACCAGCGAGTTGCAATCGGGCGTTCCGACGATCAAAAAATAGCGAATCCGATCGGGAGCGGCGCCTTACAGCGGAATTGCGCGGCAACCGGCATCGCAAAGCTCAGCCGAGCCACGAAGCAGGGCGAGTTCCGCTCGTCCGTCGGGCGAGAGGTCGTTGATCTTTGCGATGGGCCACCGACTCGCCAAAGCGGTATCGGCGATCGGGACCAGCAGCACAGAACGACCCGGCTGGAGACCGGAGTACTTGCCGCCTGACAGCCAGATCTTTTCTCGGTCTGTCGAGACGCTGAGCCACGGTGTTTCGCATGCGAGCGGTTTGACCATGGTCTTCGCTGTGGCGTCGACCTGTTCCAAAACTCGAGTCATCCACACTGAACTCGAGGTCGAGGGATGACGACCTCGGACCTGTATTCCTTGGTTTGCGGTGATCACTCGGCTAGAGATCGTTCGACCACTGCGAGAGGGATCCTCGACGAGCGTCATCGTCACGAGCAACTTCCGCGGCGCGATGATCCAGTCGGCCGCATCCCGTTGCGGAGTCGTCGTACCTCGATAATCTACTCGAACGCGCAGTACATCATTGCCTTCGGAGATGCTTCGACCATCGACCCGGCGAAGACGGACATGACCGACGAGGTTCGTCAGCATCGAAGGGATCAGATCTTCGAGGCGAACCCGATCGTTGGCGGACCAGGCGGGATGAGCCTCACCAGCGATGAATTCGAGGTTGACGATGCGCTGCAACCCGTGCGGAGCATCGCACCGATCGAGAGTTGCTTCTGATGGCGCGCATCGGTGGGCTGAAGATGCGTCCCATCGGGTGATTCGCACGGCGTCTGCGATACGTCCATTCGTGCTAAGCGTGGACTCGAGCTGCCAGGGTTGCGATTCGAGGCAGCGCTGCAGAAGATCGGCATCACGTTGCAGAGCCGCATCGGCGTAGAGTTCGCTCCGCGGCCCGGCTGATGCGATTACCCCGAAGAGCGTGACGGCCGTTGCGCCGACGACAGTGGCGAGAGCCCGCGATGCGCGACGCCGAGAGGACTCGTTCATCGCCTTTGAAGTGCTGCAACCTTATCGGCTGGCAGACGTACTGTCGCCTGATAAGAATCGTTGCCCAGCGGCTCGAGTGCGACAACTTCGGCGCCAGCGATGACGCCGGAGACTCGGACGCGAATCTGATCGTCGCGAACTTGACTGTCTTGGATCACCGAATCGCTCGCAAAGTCGACACCGTAGAGCTGCTCCGCCAGATTACGGTAGGCATCGAGTTTTGCCGCTCGGGCTGCCTGTAATCTGCGCTGAGCGGCGTCCGATCCCGATTGGGCCGTGATCGAGGCGAAACCGAAGGCTGTTAAATCGGAAAAAGAGGCCGATGTAGGCGCGTTAACAGGAGTGGCCTCATCGTCGGACCGTTTGAACAGTCGAGCCCACAGAGATTTCTTTGGGGCGCCATCCGACTGGGCACCATCCGAGTGGGCACCATCCGAGGTTTGTTGCACCTCCACCCGACGAGCCTTGCCCGCAGATCGATCGCGGATTGTCATTTTGACCGTGATCGTACCCGGGGGCGTCGCCCGGGCAGAGGGGTCTACGACAGACACGAACGAACACCCGGCCATCCAAAGGCTGGCGGCCGAGACAGTCAGTATTGGTGCGATACGACGGTCCATAACGTTTGTTTTAGTCGACCGGTGAGTTCGCGCCTTGAGGATCGATCTCAAAGTCACTGGCGGAAATCGTCACTGGCGGAAATCCGCATGGCACGGTCGTTGCAGAGATGGAGGGGGGCAATCCCTCGATATGCGGCAAAGCTTGACGTCAAACCATCTAACTCATTGATTATATTAAACTAAAATGACTTCAATCCCGTTCGACCTGATGTCGAACCTTCGACAACTCGGCAAGAAATTGCCGCTTGAGGCCGTGGCGATCCCGATGGGGTTCTTGCTGCTGCTCGGGATGCTGTTGCTCCCCGTACCGCCGCTGATGTTGGACCTCTTCTTCACCTTCAATATCGCCATGTCGCTGGTGATTCTTTTCCTCGCGATTGCGGCGGCTCGCCCGTTTTCGTTCTCAGTGTTTCCTACGGTCCTCCTCTTCGCCACGTTGTTGCGCCTCGCACTGAACGTTGCCTCCACTCGAGTGGTGCTGAGTTATGGCCACGAGGGGACCGACGCTGCTGGCCACGTGATCGAGGCCTTCAGTTCGGTACTGATCGCGGGAAACTATGTCGTCGGTATCGTCGTTTTCGCGATCTTGGTGATCATCAACTTCGTCGTCGTTACCAAAGGCGCGGGCCGTGTCTCTGAGGTGACTGCGCGGTTCACTCTTGATGCGCTGCCTGGAAAGCAAATGGCAGTCGATGCGGACCTTGCTGCAGGATTGATCAATCAGGAGCAGGCGAGAACGCGACGTCGCGAGATCACTTCCGAAGCGGACTTCTACGGATCGATGGACGGTGCGAGCAAATTCGTTCGCGGCGACGCCATCGCTGGCATTCTGATTCTGCTCATCAACATCATCGGCGGAATTCTCGTCGGCACTATGCAGTACGACATGTCGATGGGCATGGCTGCTGAGCGCTATACGACTCTAGCCGTGGGTGACGGTCTCGTCGCGCAAGTTCCCGCGCTGTTGCTGTCGATCGCTACGGCAATCATCGTGACCCGAGTATCAGGCGAAGAGTCGCTGCACGAGCAAACTTCAAATCAGTTCAACAATACTGAGGCGTGGTGGTTGACCGCCTGCATTCTTGCATTGCTCGGGGTAATCCCCGGTATGCCTCACCTCGCTTTTCTTTCGCTCGCAGCCGTTACCGCTGGGGCAGCGTGGCTGCTCGCGCGTAAGCGTGAAGAAAATCGCCTCGCCGAGAAAAAATCTGATGAGGCGCCCGCTGCTCCGAAGGAGTTGTCGTGGTCCGACGTGCAGCAAGCCGACGCTATCGGACTCGAGGTGGGTTATGCGCTCGTGACCTTGATTGACACGCAGCAAGGCGGCTCGTTAGTCACGCGCATCCGCGGCATCCGCAAAAAACTAACATACGAACTCGGATTTTTGATTCCGCAGGTGCACATTCGAGACAATCTCGATCTGCGGCCTGAGGCCTATCAGATCATGGTGAACGGCGTGGTGATCGGGCGAGGTGAGGTCAAGCCCACTCGTGAACTCGCAATCCATTCTGGCGTCGTACACGGTGAGTTGCAGGGAGTGCGCACCAAAGATCCCACCTTCGGCCTGGAGGCGGTGTGGATCGATCCAGCTCAGCGAGATTACGCCCGATCGCTGGGCTACACGGTAGTCGATGCGAGCACCACCATTGCGACCCACCTCAACAAGATCCTGCAGGACAATTGCAACCTGCTGCTCGGACACGATGAGACTCAACAGCTCGTCGATAAGCTTGCTGCGGCGGCGCCGAAGCTCGTCGAAGAGTTGATTCCAAAGAAATTGTCGATCGGTGTGCTGACGCAGGTGTTGCAGAATTTGCTCGCCGAGGGCGTGTCGATTCGCGATCTTCGCGGCGTTTTGCTCGCGCTCGCTCCGATCGCGGAAAAAGTTCAGGATATCGACGAGCTCACGGGGGTCGCGCGTATCGCGCTCGGCCGAATGATCGTGCAGCAGTATGTCCAGTATGGTGACGAGCTGTCAGTGATGACGCTCGCGCCGGAACTCGAGCAGGTACTCCACGCGACAGTACGCCGTGGACAGGGTGGTAATGTCCCTGTCGAGCCTGAACTTGCTGAGGGATTACTGCGGTCCGTCAGTAAGGCATCGCAAGACGAGTTGAACAGTGATCGTCCTGCGCTGCTCGTGACCTCGCCGGCGTTGAGGCCCTGGTTGTCCAGGATCCTGCGTCCGCGAATACCCGGGCTTTCGGTGCTCTCTTATTCAGAACTTCCGGAGGACACTAATCTCCGGGTCAACACCAGTATCACAGTGCAAGCGCGGCAGACCGCAGCAGCGTAACGGGGACGAGTCATGCGTATCGAACGAGTGGTAGCAGGTACCTTCAACGAAGCGAGTGAGCGGTCACGGCGCCTGTACGGTCCCGACGTACTGCTGATCTCCTCAAGTCGAGTGGGAAATGCACACGAGTTGCTCGTATGCACCGATGCTTCATCTAACGACGAACGAGTGCTCGACGAGCCTGACGCACGCGAAACGTTCGCTGCAGCAATGCAAGAAGAACTCCTGGCTCGCCCCAAAACACAGATCGATCCGGTCGGTACGGATCCCGCGCCGCAGCCGGCCGCGCCCGTCGTAGATCCCGAAAACGGAGCGGCTCTGGTGTCTCTGATTCGTAAAGAGCTACTCGAATTGGAGAGACGGATCGTTTCTAACAACGGCGGAGTGCATGGTCTGCGCGAAAAAATGGCGCTACTCGAGCAAGGATTTTCTGCGGCTTACGCGGGGCGTCTCGTCGAAGCCGGTCTCAGTTCGTCGGTGATGGCCACGTGCCTGCTCGATGATCTGAACTTCGGAAGTCCTGGGATCGGAGCCTCCGATCGGGCGGCGGTTTTCGTCGGACCCGCTGCGGGTGGAAAAACTACCGCTGCGATACAGGCTGCTCGATCCATTGCACACAAAAAAGGATTGCCGGCGATCGTCAGCGCGTCACGCGATGCGCGTCCGGGTGCGCGAGAAAAGTTTTTTGCAATGGCTGATGCCGCGCGCATCGAGTCGAGTTGGGGAGGCGTCGCACCAGGTGCGTTGGTCGTCGACGCGGGGGGCTACAATCGTGAGGATCTATCGATCGTTCGCCCGGAGCTTTCGAGCTATGACCTCTATCTCTGTATGCCGGCCTATCTAAACCGCCTTACCGCAACGCGATGGTTCGATAGCGTTAAATCGGTCACGGGCGTGATTCTTACGCACTGGTCGCCGACCGAGGTACCACTTGGGTTGTTGGGTTGCATGGCTGAGCGTGGACTTCGTCTTGCTGGATTGTCGGTAACCGCCGATCCGACGGCTTCGCTCGTCGATCCGACCGCCGAGACGTTCGGTGAGCCCGTTCGTTATGCGCTTGCGTTAACGCTCGATCTTTCTCCTGCAGGTGTCGAATGACCGATGCGGCCGAACGTAAAACCCGTTTGATCGCCGTTTCGAGTGGAAAGGGCGGTGTGGGCAAGACGTTCTTGAGTCTTAATCTCGCTGCGGCTCTCGCGAGTCGTGGGCATTCCGTTTGGTTATTCGACGGAGACATGGGACTCGCCAACGTACACGTTCTGCTCGGAATTCAACCGCAGTTCAATATTTCCGATGCATTGGAAGGACGCTGCACGCTATCGCAGACGCTTTTCGACGGCCCCGGCGGAATCAAGGTCATACCCGGCACATCGGGAAAGCGGGATATGGCAGAGATGGGCACGCTCGAGATGACACAGATCATCCAGACGCTCACGACTTTGACGCCATCGGCAGATTTCATGCTGATCGATACGGGAGCGGGAATCGGCAAGCACGTCACGACCTTGGCGCGTCTTGCCGATACGATCGTCGTGGTCGTGCGCGACGAGCCGGCCTCGCTTGCCGATGCGTACGGACTCATCAAAGTGATGTATCAAGACTTTGGTAGTCGGAGCTTTGAGGTTATCGTGAACGATGTCGCGACGACGCAGCGCGGCCATCAAGTATTCGAGAGACTTCAGCAAGTCGCGATGAGATTTCTCGAGTTGAATCTTGTGCTCGCTGGGATCGTTCCGCACGAGCCTGAAGCCATGATGGTCACCCGTCGACGAGAGACACTGATGAGCGCTGCGCCGCGAAGTGCAGCGACGTCGTCCATCCTTGAGATCGCCGCTCGTTTCGAGAAGTTAAAGCCTGCCGTGGAGAATGCGCGATCGAGCCTCACGCTCATCAATGGAATATCCGGAGCTCGAAGCTCATGAAAGGTCCCGGCGACGCATACTCCGAGGTAGCGTTATCGACTGCACCGCATACGAGTGCAGACTTCGCATCCCATTTCAAGTTGGTCAAGCGTGTCGCGGCGCATTTCCGCGGACGCTTGCCTGCTGCCATAGAACATTCTGATCTCGTTCAAGCCGGGATCGTCGGTCTGATGGAAGCGATCGAAGCCTTCGATCCGGAGCGTGGGAACGACTTTGAGACCTTTGCCAAGCTTCGTATCCGCGGCGCTATGCTCGACGAAATTCGACGTGCGGCCTGGGCGCCGAGAAGCACGGTCAAGGTAGCCGTGGAAGCCAGAGCAGCGGCGACCCGAATCGAGAATGAGAGGGGCGTCCCGGCTACGCATCGGCAAATAGCGAGCGAACTCGGCCTCGACGTCGGTCGGTACCACGAACTGCGTGGACGTAATCAGGGGCTTGCAGGTTCCGTCACGCTCGAGGAGATCAACTTCGCGAGCGAAGAACCCACGCCGGACCAAGTAGCAGACGACCAGAGTATTCGTACAGCTTTGAAGCAAGGGATCGCATCTTTATCGGAGCGCGAGAAAACGGTCGTTGCGCTTTACTATGACCGTGAGCTCACGCTTCGTGAAATCGGAGCAGTGCTTGAGGTAAGCGAATCGCGAGTCAGTCAGATGCTGACCGCAATCGCGAAGCAGTTGCGATCGTTGATCAATGGTGGCAGCGAAGGCGCTACTAAGAAAACGGGGCAGGTCACCGGCAAGGTACCTACTCCACCCCGCGCATCAGTGCGAAAAAACGGGGAGTTGCGGGGTTAATCATCGTGCAGGGCTGTGTGCCCTGTCGGGAGATGGGACATGTTCGTCATTATCGGATTGGTAATTTTGTTCGGCTGCGTTTTCGGCTTCTACATTCTGCATCACGGGCCGATGGCTCCGATCATCGAAGCTGCGCCTACCGAGATGGGGATCATCCTCGGCGCGGGAATCGGCGCTATGGTGATGGGTAACAGCGTGGCCATCCTAAAGGGCGTCGGCGCGGGAATCGGCAAGTGTCTGAGTGGGCCGGCGTATCACAAGCAGGAGTTTCAAGACACCATCACGCTGATCACAAAACTCTTCAAGCTTCTCAAGGCCGAGGGTGCCGTTGCCCTCGAACCGCATATCGAAAACCCGGAAGCAAGTTCGATCTTTAGTGAGTTTCCGAAACTGCTGAAGGACCATGCCCTTATCGGCATGATCTGCGACACCATCCGTTTGCTCGTGACGTCCAACCAGCC
>JBIIHO010000259.1:0-2879 GCA_044235605.1 Steroidobacteraceae bacterium
GTCGCCGTGATGACAACCTCTTCCAATTCAGAGGTGACAGCGACTTTTGGAGAAACGAAGACTATGACCGCAGTCAATAAAACGGTCAAAGAATGAAACACAGCAGAAAAATTGACGTTCACCTAGTCCCTCCGCCGGTACTAACCGGATCAGGTTCAACGGGTTTGCCGCCCCATACGGCATCTCAGGCCCTTTCGGACCACCCCAAGGTCCGGCGTATTCTCCATGCGAATCATGGGTTTGCAAGAGCGCCGACACCCATTGATGAAAAGGGGTGACCCGAGGCCTCCTCTTCCCTACAATCGCGGCCCTTGCAGTCAGCCTGCAGGCTTCTGGAGTCCGATCTCGATGCGCAGATCGATCAAAGTTTTCCAAGTCGACGCCTTCACTCAGCACCTCTTCACCGGCAACCCTGCGGGCGTGGTGCTTGGGGCGGAAGTACTGACTGACGATGAAATGCTGGCCATCGCTCGTGAGCTCAATAATGGCGATACGGCGTTCGTCTTACCGTCCGAAGGAGATGATCACGACGTTCGAGTGCGTTTCTTCACACCGCGTACCGAATCGGCATTCGTGGGGCATGCAACGATCGCGACGCAGTACGTACTCTCGGAAGTCGCAGGATCTCCGAAACGCCTTCGTCAGCGACAAAAGGCGGGGCTGGTCGACGTCGAAATTCGTGGTACCGGACCCGATCGTCGCATCGCCGTGCGTCAGCCTGCGCCAATACTCGGTCGCGAACTCAACGAACGCGAACGTCTTGCAGTACTCGATGCCCTTGCACTCTCAAGTGCGGATCTCGATCCACGCTGTGAAATGCGTATCGTCGGATCTGCAGGCAATCGTCTTCTCATCGGAGTACGCGGTATACAGCAGCTCAAACAGCTCAAACCCGACTTCAACCGACTGACCACGCTTTCCGCACAACTCGGCGCATCCGGGCATTTCGTATTCACGCTCGAGTCGGGCGTGGAGGGCTGTCTCACTCAGTCGCGAATGTTTTGCCCTTCGATCGGTATCCCCGAAGACCCGGTCTCGGGCAACGCGCATGGGCTCCTGGGTGCTTATCTACTCCACCACGATCTGCTGAAGCGCAACGGCGATCACGCGCATTTTTCAGGCGCGCAGGGCCAGTTCATGAATCGTCCGGGCCGTGTCGACGTCGATTTGGAGCTCGAGGGGAACTCTCTCGAGGGCGTCTGGATCATCGGCAGCGCAGCCATGGTGTTCGAAACGACAATCACTCTTCCCTGAAGAGTCGACCAAAAAAAAACGCCGGCGTGACCCTTGAGCCACGCCGGCGTCTCGTACGGATAACTACATTCGACTTAGAACTGGTATTCCATCAGCAGCGTGAAGCTGCGGTTACGCGGATCTGCGACGCGCGGCTCCCACGAACTACCAGAGCCGAAGTTGCTGTCGTAGGTAATGGCAAACGGCGGATCTTCATTGAAGAGGTTCTTGATACCCGCCGTTACCGTCAGCCCCTCGAATCCACGCCAGGTTACCGACGCGTTATAGGTCAGATAACTGTCGACACGACGATCGAGGTTGGGTGGCGACACCGCACCCGAGGTCACGCCCGGAAGCTCCTGGTTCTTATAACCTGAGCGATAAAGCTGGGAGAGCGAGGCACTCCAGTCTCCGCGCGAGAACGAGAAGAACGCGTTGTGCTTCCACTCAAGCCCTAGATCGCCCGCGAACGTGAAGAATCCGACTTCGCTCGGGCCGAACGGAAGACTCGGCGCCACGCGAGAGCGCTTCTTGAGAATCTTGGTCCCGTCGAGACCGGCACTCCACGTACCACCCCAAGCCTCACCACGGAGTCGCAAGGCAGCCTCAAGACCTTCAGTTTCCGAATCACCCGCGTTGATCACACGCTGATCGATCGACACGAGGTTGCCCGATGCATCACGAATGTAACGATCGCTGAACGTGGCGTAGTTGGAAGCCAACTGCTGCAACGTCAGGATTTGAATCGTACCGATGCGATCGACGCGCCACCAATCAGCCGACACGCTGAAGTTATTGTTCGGCTCGAAGACCAAACCGAAGCTGAGCTGCTCGGCCTCTTCCGGGCCCAGATCGGGCTTACCGCCCTGAATGATCGTCGGCTGCACGACGGCGCAGGCTGGATTCGTCGTGTTGGGTACGCCGCCCGGACACTTACCTGGGTCAGCGATATCTCGACCCGAATACGGTGCCTGCGAGGATGAATTGAAAATTTGATTGAAGGACGGAACCCGGAAGCCCTCGTTGTAGGAGCTGCGAATTAAGATCGAATCGACCGGGCGATACTTGAGCGAAATTTTGGGGTTCACCGTCGATCCGAACCCGTCGTAGTCATCTCGGCGAACCGCCGCGGTCAACTCCATACCCGTGACCAACGGAAACATAACCTCGCCGTAGACCGCCTTCACGTTGCGGGAAACCCCCGAGAGCGCATTGCCATCATCGAATGGCGCCAACAGGATCACGGGGCGCGTTGCCGCCGCCCGACGATCGCCGTTGAAGCGGTACTCTTCCTTACGCCAATCGACGCCCACGGCGGCGAGCACCTCGCCTGCGGGCATCGCGAACAGCGCGCCGGACATCGAGGCATCGACCTGAGTGACGGAGAATTTTCCGCCGTAAAGAATGACGCCTTCAGCCGACGTTGCCGCAAGCGCATCGAGAGCGGCCTGAGTCTGAGTTTCACCCGGTCGAAGGAAAAGATTGATGACGCCCGTGTTCAATGCGTCGATCAAGCCGTTAGCGATGATTTGTCCCGAGGCGTCGCGAGTGGTGTTCCGATAGTAATAACCCGAACCCAACTGCGACTGGGATTCGCTGAACGCGTAAGACGCGCCCGCACGGTACTCCCAGCCCTCTAGCACGCC
>JBIIHO010000260.1:0-2866 GCA_044235605.1 Steroidobacteraceae bacterium
TCCAGCGGCGTACCGTTTCGGGCACCGGAAAGAACTCACCGAAAGGCACGAGGTGGTGCTTGTCGTACCACGCGAAATCTTGGCCTAGAGACAGAATCGAGTTGAAGTAATCGACTCGCGGCTCGCCTTTTTCATCGAGCTCGCCTGGTTCTGCACGAATGAGGCCAAGCAATAAACTCGAACCCTTTTGGCGCGCCGCATCCGCCAGATCGTTGAGGTAGGGAACGATATTGTTGGCGAGATCCGGTGCCGCTGCCTCGGGCCAAACGATGAGCGGCGTGCCAAATGCGGAGAACGTCAGATCACGATATCGACGAAGACTCGCCTCTCGATTTTCGGCAAGCCACTTTTGATCTTGCGGAATGGCGCCTTGAACGATCGCCACGTCTACGGATTCACCAGCGGACTGAGTCCACTCGATACGCATCAAAAAAAAGCCAGCGATCCAGGGCAAGGTAATGACCGGTAAGACAACTCGAAGCGCGCGAGCTCCCTCGATACGCCACATCACGAGTGCGCCGGCCATCATCGCGAGCAGCCAAGACAACGTGTACACGCCGCCGATCGGAGCCCAGCCTGCAAGCCAAGAGTCGGTCTGGGAATAGCCGAGAGACAACCAACCAAAACCGGAGAGAAACCAGCCGCGCACCCACTCGAGTAGCGCCCAGCCCGCCGGGAGTCCGACGATCCACCTGACCGCACCTCGACTCGGCATGAATCTATTGGCGATATAGCCAAGCAGCGCGTGGTAGAGCGCCATCACGGCGACGAGCGCCAACATCAGGGCAAGGGCGAGCCAAATCGGGGCCTTACCGAAGCCGTTGATACTGATGTAGAGCCAATAGGTCCCGGCAGCGAACGTACCGCTACCGAAGGCGAAGCCAAGTGAGGCTGCATGTCGCGGAGACACGTCATCCCACAGCCAGAACAGCACGGCAGGCGCGAGAATGGCGAGGGGCCAAAACCCGAACGGCGCGAAGGCCAAAGAAAGCGCGGCACCGAGCGCAAGTGCCACAAAATGGTTTCGCCAAGCCGTCCGACGCGCATTCACGTGGCCGACCGCCTGCGTATCAGGACCCGAGGCCGTGTCGCTCAGTCTCCGCCTCCCCGCTCTTCGATGGGCGTGATGTCGATAGGCGGAATGACTTTGAAGGCATCGACACGCCGACGATCGGCGCGCAGTACACGGAACTCGATATCGTTGATGACGATCGTCTCGCCACGTCGAGGCAAGCGACCGAACTGCTTCATGACGAGCCCGGCCACCGTATCGAACTCCTCTTCGGAGAGACTCGTGCCGAAATACTCGTTGAAATCGGAAATGGGCGTCCCTCCACGCACGACGAATTGCCTCTCGGACTCCTTACGGATATTTTGATCGTCTTCGACATCGAACTCGTCATCGATCTCGCCCACGATCTCTTCCAGCGCATCTTCGATGGTTACGAGGCCCGAGACGCCACCATATTCATCGACCACGATGGCCATGTGGTTACGATTACGACGAAACTCTTTGAGTAGCACATTGACGCGCTTGGACTCCGGCACAACCACCGCAGGTCGCATGCACTCGCGGATGTCGAACTCCTTTTCGCGATCGGTTGCCGACAGACGCAGGACGTCTTTCGCGAGCAAAATGCCGACGACGTCGTCCCGATCGTCATCGATGACTGGAAATCGAGAGTGGCCCGACTCGACGATGACCGGCAGCAATGTGTCCGGCGAATCGTCGCGGTGAACCGCGACCATCTGCGCACGCGGCACCATGATGTCGCGCACTTGTAGATCGGAGACGGTGAGTACACCCTCGAGCATCTGCAACGCGTCTGCATCGATCAGCCCACGAGACAGCGCCTGACGCATGAGTTGCACCAGATCGTCAAGATCTTCGGCCTCGCCCGACAAAGCGCGACCGAGTTTGCGCATCCAGCTCATCGAACTGTAACGCGGATTAGTCATCAGGACTCCGATACGGAAGAAGAAATACGGTAAGGATCGGGGATGCCGAACTCGGCAAGCACTCGACGCTCGCGACGCTCCATGCGCTCCCCTTCTCGCTCGTTCTCGTGGTCGTGCCCCAACAGGTGCAACACGCCGTGGACGACGAGATGCGCCCAATGATGATCGAGGCGCTTATCTTGCTGACGAGCCTCGCGTGCCACGATCGGCGCACAGATCACGATATCGCCAAGCGCGCGAGACGCCCGCCCCCCTCTGGTACCCGAGGGCGCAGGAAAAGACAGGACATTGGTCGGGTAATCACGCCCCCGCCATAACAGATTGAGGCGTCGTCCTTCGGCGGCCCCCACGATGCGCAGCGCAAGTTCGGCGTTTCGTCCTTTTGCGCCCGCGGCTGCGCGGGCCCAACGCGTGACCCGAATGTTTGATGGCGCTCCGCTTCGGACGTTGCTGCGAATTTCGACGAGCAGCTCGGAGCTCGAACGGCTCATGAGCCATCTCCCTCACGCGCCTCGTAGGCCTGAACGATGCGCTGCACGAGCGGATGGCGCACGACGTCACGCGCCTCGAAAAACTGGAAGCCGACGCCCTGAACCGAGCGCAGAACCTCGAGCACGTGGCGCAGACCCGAGAGCTTGCCCGCTGGTAAGTCGGTTTGAGTCACATCGCCCGTCACGACGGCGCGCGAACCGAAGCCGATACGCGTGAGGAACATCTTCATCTGCTCGACGGTCGTGTTCTGCGCCTCATCGAGAATGATGAATGAATCGTTGAGCGAGCGACCGCGCATGAAAGCGAGCGGCGCCACTTCGATGACGTTGCGCTCGATAAGTTTGGCTACTCGATCAAAACCCATCATTTCGTAGAGCGCGTCGTACATCGGACGAAGGTAAGGATCGACCTTTTG
>JBIIHO010000040.1:0-9515 GCA_044235605.1 Steroidobacteraceae bacterium
CATTCGGCAGGGTGACGGTGTCCACGGTGAGCCGGGCGATCCGTCCGCGGAACACCTCGCGAGAAGAGAGCAGCATCTGTGATTCCTTTTTGGCCGAGTACGGCTTCAGCGCGAGTGCGCGAGATATTCTTCGTTCGGCATCATGTCGGTGGCAGCCGCCACGCGATTCGTCATATTGAAAAAACCGGTCACGGCAATGATGTCCCAGATTTCTCTGTCTTTGAATCCGGCGCGCCGCAGCGCTGCGCGTTCGGCGGCGCCCGTCTCGGCGGGCGACACCGTGAGGTGGTGCGCGAAGTCGAGCATAGCGCGCTGCTTCTTAGTGATTTTCGCGATGCGATAGTTCATGACGAGAGCTTCTCCGAGCGACGGATCACCGGACATTTCGCGCAGTGCTTGCCCGTGTGCGGTGAGACAGTAGTAACAGCGATTGGCTGAGGACACGACCACTGCGATCATCTCGCGCTCGAGCATGCTCAGTTTGGAATCCCCGAGCATCAGGTCGTTGTACATCGCGATGAACGCGCGCAGTTTCGCTTCGTTGAAGCTGTAGACCTCGAGCACGTTCGGCAAGAAGCCGATTTTTTCATCGCAAATAGAAAAGTATTTGCGAAGATCGGGCGGCAGTTTGCTGCGCGGCGGAATCGAAAGTCGCAGCGCTATTTTTTGACGGGGTTGGGCGCGATATCGTCGGGCCATGACATGCTCCGGACGCCGAGCGCCCACCGGCAGGGGATCAGCGGCGGAAGCCGCCGCCACCGCCCGGACGCGGCGCGCGCTCCTGCGCTTCGTTGATGCGCAGGGCGCGGCCGTTCATCTCGTACCCGTTGAGCGCAGCGATCGCAGCTTGCGCCTCCGAGGCGGGCATATCCACGAAGCCGAAGCCGCGTGGACGACCCGTCTCACGATCGTTGATGAGTTTCACCGAGTCCACTTTGCCGTAACGCTCGAAGAGCACGCGCAAGTCGGCCTCGTTTGCCGAGAAGGGCAGATTACCCACATAAATCGTTGTCATTCGACCGTCTCTCTATCTTTGACCGGTTGACCAATAGCCCGATGCTACTACTGGACTCGCCGGCAAGACAACGGGGCTAGCGTGTCTACTTTTTGACGGGTGTCGTCGGTTCCACTTTTTTCTTGAAGTAGGTCCAGCTGGTCTCGTTTTCCCGGTTATCGGAGCCCGCGGGCGGGGCACGGTACTCGGGGTAATCAGACTCGATGGTCCTTTTCATGAGCTCCGGCAACTGGTCGTAGCTGTCGAGTTTGCGCCCTGCAGCATGCATGTAGATGAGGCCCGCCCGTCCGCTCATTTCCATCCAAGGCAGCCAGTCGGCCATACGCACCCAGCCGACCTCGATCGGTGGATTAGGGATTTTCGGGTCGGTGATGGAGCTGACTTTGCCGAAGAAATTGAACATCTCGGTGGCGTGGTAATAGCCCCCGACGTTCTTCTGATAGCCGCCGCCGAGCGGGTTGATATAGAAGAGCGGCACAGTGATCGTGTACCACCAGGTATCTCCGCTGATGGTCGCCGGCCAAGCGTTAGGCTTGCCATCGGCACCGATCGGAAATACCGGGCGTTGATTGACGGGGTCATTCGCCGTCTGCAGCACCTTGACCGTCTGACCCGACCAGGGGTTCTTCCAATCTTTGAGGAGCTCGCCCGTCGCAGGATCGACGTAGAGCAATAATTCACGTGAGACCAATCGCCAACCAGTGCCGCGTACCGGGTCGGTCACCGTCACGCACTGTCGTACGTTGTACCCCTCAACGTCGAAAAGCTTGCGGTCGCGCTCGCCCGGGACTCTGGCGAAGGCTTCACCGTGGAAAGAGTAGATGGTTGGCGTGTTGTCGACCGATCCGCATTGGATGCGGCGCTGTGCCAGCGTCGCACCTTCGGCTGTGTTGAGGTCGATGCGCTTGCCTTTGGCAGCGGCTTGAGCCGTCCCCAGCGCGAGACAGGAAGCTGCGATGGCAGCGATGGTCAGGGAGATCAGAGGTTTCGACATCGATGTTCTCCTATTAAAAATCATTCGAGGTAGGCGTAGCCGTTGAGCTCGCCTTCATAGAAACGTTTTAGTGCCTGGCTTTCGGCGACCGTCATGCGACCTTCGCGAATGGCACGTTCGCAATCTCGGGCGAGCGCAGGGTAGAGCTCCGCAACGTCGTATTCCATGTATTCGAGAACACGATTGGCGGTATCGCCTTTGACAACTTCGTCGATCCACCACTTACCGTCGTCCTCGAGTCGGATGTGCACGACGTGGGTGTCTCCGAAAAGGTTGTGAAGGTCGCCAAGAGTTTCTTGATAAGCACCGACCAAGAAGGCCGCGAGATAGTACTCGTCGCCCTCTGCGATGTCGTGGAGCTCGAGCGTTTTTTTGACCTCTCGATGACTCACGAAGTGATCGATCTTGCCGTCGGAGTCGCAGGTTATGTCGGCCAACACCGCGCGACGGGTCGGGCGTTCATCGAGGCGATGGATCGGCATGATCGGGAACAGTTGGTCGATCGCCCAGCTATCGGGCAAAGATTGGAACACCGACATGTTGCAGAAGTATATGTCGGAGAGGATGGTCTCGAGATCCTCGAGTTCTTCCGGAACCTCTTCGAGCTTGCGCGCGTAGTCTCGGATCTTGGAGCAGGTGGCCCAATAAAGCCTTTCGGCAAGCGCGCGAAATTCCAGCGAGAGCAGGCCGAGATTGAACATCTGCAGGCACTGCTCGCGAGCCGTGAGTGCATCGTGCCAGCATTCGACGAGTCTTTCCTCGCTCACTTCGCGATACGCGCCAAGCAGATCTCGAACCGGCTGAGGGAGCGAGCGCCCGGCGTACTCTTCGTCTTCGCGGCCAGAGACATTGAATTTGTCGAGCGCCGAGGAGCCGAGCGTGTTGAAGATGAGTACGCTGTGGTGAGCGGCGATGGCACGTCCCGATTCGCTCACGATCATCGGGTGGGAGATGCCGCGTGCATTACACACGCTTGCGATACGGTAGACGACGTCGTTCGCATACTCCTCAATGTTGTAGTTCATCGAGGAAGAGTAGTTCGTACCCGAACCATCGTAATCGACGCCGAGACCCCCGCCGACGTCGATGTATTCGAGTCCTGCGCCGAGCAGTTTGAGCTCGGCATAAACGTGGGCGAGTTCGTTGATGGCGTCCTTGACGCGCCGGATGTCTTGCAGCTGGCTACCCGGATGGCAGTGCACAAGCTTGAGGCAATCGAGCATGTCGTGTTCGCGTAGGACCGAAACCGCTTCGAGAATTTCTGTGATGAAGAGTCCGAACTTGGACTTTTCGCCGGCCGAATCGCTCCATCGCCCAGAGCCCTCGCTCGCGAGTTTGACTCGTACGCCGATCTGCGGGCGCACGCTGAGGCGCTTGGCATGTTTGATGATGAGGCCAAGCTCAGAGAAATTCTCGACGACCGGAACGATGCTGCGACCGAGTTTGGTCGCGAGCATCGCCGTCTCGATGTAGCTGTCGTCCTTGAAGCCATTGCAGATGATGAGACGATCGGGCGAATTTTCGCTCATCGCCATCACGGCCAGAAGTTCCGGCTTACTGCCTGCCTCAAGACCAAAGCCGAATTCGGCACCGTAACGATAAACCTCTTCAACGACGAGACGCTGCTGGTTCACCTTGATGGGAAACACAGCCGCGTATTTATTGCGGTACTCGTTTTCGGTGATCGCACGCGCGAAGGCGTCGTTCAGTTGACGCAAGCGATGGGCCAGGATTCCTGAGAAGCGCACGACGACGGGTGTCGTGAGTTCCCGCTCCTTGAGACCTTGCACGACCTCGAAGAGATCGATCTCGCGACCCGATACTTGCTCGGGCCGAACCACCACGTGACCGCTCTCGTTGATACCGAAGTAGCCCTGACCCCAAGCCTGCACGTGGTAGAGCTCTAATGAGTCCGACACGCTCCAGGACGAGCCTCGACGCGCCGCCGTTGAGGCGCCTCCGGCCAGCGACTCGTTCGCAGTCAAAGAATTAGGCGTAGCGTTCATCGTCGGTCAGCTTCCTCTGGCCACAGGCCGTGCAGCATCGCGCACCCACTCGCTCCATGACCCCGGATAGAGTTTCGCGCCTTTGAGTCCCGCGTGCTCGAGCGCCAGCAGATTGACACAAGCGCTGACTCCCGAGCCGCACATCATCGTTATGTTACATGGGTCCACACCAGCCAGCGTGCTCCGCCACATCGCCTCAAGCGCAGCGACATCGTGAAAGCGGCCATCCGCGTGATAGTTGCGAGCGTAGTGATGGTTGATGGCACCGGGCACGTGTCCGCCGATCGGGTCAATCGTTTCGTTCTCGCCGGCGTAGCGATCGGCGCCACGCGCGTCGACGAGGCGCCGCGCACCGGAGCTGAAGTCTCCTGTGCGGACTGACTGCAAGACCTCATCAACTCCAACGACGAATTCATTGTTAGGGCGTGCTACGAAGCGCTGCGGAGTCGCCTCTGGCGTTCCGTGTTCGAGCGGCTGGTTTGCCTGCTGCCATGCCGCGAGCCCGCCGTCGAGCACTGCGACGGCCTCATGGCCCAACCAACGAAAAATCCACCACGCCCGAGCTGCAAAGAAACTGTTGCCTTGGTCGTACACCACGATCTGCGAGTCAGGGCCGATACCCCAGGCGCTCGCCCGCGCTGCGAAGAGCGCCGGGTTTGGCAGGGGATGACGGCCCGTGTTGGGGCCGACGGGAGAGGCGAGGTCGCGGTCGAGATGAACGTAGCGAGCACCCGGAATGTGTCCGTTGGAATAGGCGTTTTCGCCGGCTGACGGCGTGCCGAGCTCGAATCGGCAGTCGAGCACCACCCAGCCGGGTGTGCGCAGATGTGCGGCGAGCGAGTCGACATCGATGAGGGTGGTGAAGCGCATGAGCGGATCCTGATGCGTAGCGGGCCAATTCGGGCGTTGTAGAAGGCGAATTCTCCGGCGGGGACGTTACCGTTACAATCCCGCCCCATGTCCATCGACCTCTGGTGGGCCAGCGGCAGCGCCTACTCCTGGCGGGTATTGCTGGCGCTGGAACACAAGCGCCTTGCCTACGACAGCCACCTTCTCCAGTTGGCGTTTCAGGAACACAAATCGCCCCAGATGTTGGCGATGAACCCGCGCGGGCGGCTTCCGGTGTTGAAGCACGATGAGTACGTCGTCTTCGAATCGGTCGCGATTCTGTACTACCTCGACCGCAAGTATCCCGAGCCGCCGATTTTCGGGCGCTCCCCGGAAGAGGCGGCGGTGATCGTACGAGTGATCGAAGAATTCCAGGCGTACACCGAGCCTCACATCATGGGGATCTGCCGTACGTTGCTCGGGGGAGGATCGAACCCGGTTGACGAGCCACCGCTCAGTGAAGATGCGTTGACCGATGCGATGCATGTCGTTGCTCGCGAAGCGCGTACCATCGAGATGCGCGTCTCGCGCTTCGATTGGATCGTCGGTGATGACTATAGCGCCATCGACATGGTGATTTTTCCGTCGATCCAATTATTGCGTCGCGCGCTTGCACGCCCGGGTGCGGAAGATCTCTCACGGCGCTTCCTGCCGATCGAGGTGAATTACCCGGCGCTCGGTCGCTGGCTGGCCCGCATCGAGGCGCTACCGGGTTACGATCGTACTTTTCCGCCGCACTGGCGTGCGGCTTAACACTACGGAGTCAACACAGAAAACATCATGAGCGAGCACAAGGTTCACGTGAATTTCCCGGGGCGTATCGTGTTTGTCGGTTTCGGCAGCATCGGACAGGGCGTTTTGCCCTTGATCATGCGCCACATTGGCACGAGCGCCGATCGGATCACCATCGTGTCGGCCGATGAGCGCGGCGCGGAAGTCGCCACTCATTACGGCGTGAAGTTCATCGTCAATCCGATCTTGCCCGGGAACCTCGAGAGCACGCTTACCCCGCTCGTCGGCAAGGGCGATTTTTTGATCAACGTCTCTGTCGATGTGTCGTCCGTGGCGCTCATCGAGTTTTGTCATGCGCGCGGCGCAATGTATCTCGACACCTGTATCGAGCCTTGGGCGGGTGGTTATACCGACAAGAACACGCCGGCCAGCCATCGCACCAACTACGCATTGCGCGAGCAGGCGCTCGCGCTGCGCAAGGGGCGCGACAACGGCCCGACGGCGGTGATCACCCACGGGGCGAACCCCGGCATGGTGTCGCACTTCGTGAAACAGGCCATGCTCAATATCGCGGCGGACACAGGCGTCGCAGCAGGCGATCCGCAGACTCGCGATCAGTGGGCGAAGCTCGCGCACCTGCTAGGAATCAAGGTCATCCATATCGCCGAGCGCGATACGCAGGTCAGCCCCGTGCGCAAGCGTCCGGGCGAGTTCGTCAACACGTGGTCGTGCGACGGCTTCGTGAGCGAGGGGTGTCAGCCGTGCGAGCTCGGCTGGGGCTCGCACGAGAAGCATTTCCCGAAAGATGGGCAGCGGCACGACTTCGGACGCGGTTCGGCGATTTTTTTGATGCAGCCGGGTGCCGCGACGCGCGTGCGAACCTGGACACCGAAGGCGGGGCACTTTCATGGCTTCGCCATCACGCACGGCGAGTCGATTTCGATCGCCGATTACCTCTCCGTTAAGGATGGAGACAAGGTCGTTTATCGACCGACCGTGCATTACGCCTATCACCCCTGTGACGACGCGGTACTGTCCGTGCACGAACTCGCCGGTCGAAACTTCGTCATGCAATCGCAGCAGCGCATTTTGATGAACGAGATCTCTTCGGGCGGTATCGATGAACTCGGTGTGCTACTCGCGGGTCACTCGCGCAACGCCTATTGGTACGGCTCGCAGTTGTCGGTCGATGAGGCGCGCAAGCTTTGTCCGTACAACAACGCGACGAGTTTGCAGGTGACGGTGGCAGTGCTTTCGGGCGTGATCTGGGCCATGGAAAACCCGAACCGCGGCATCGTCGAGCCCGACGAAATGGATTTCCGTCGTAATCTCGAGATCTGCAAACCGTACCTCGGCTCCGTGGTGGGTGAGTACACCGGGTGGAATCCGCTGGCTGGCCGAGAGAGTCTGTTCCCTGAAGATATCGATCGCGACGATCCCTGGCAGTTCAAGAACGTCAGGGTCTGACGCCTAGAGGGCTCCGCTGTCAGGTGTAGCGGATCTCGGTGATGAGCCAGATCCGCTCCCCTGCAGGGGTCGACACCGTCGCTTCGTCGTCGAGCCGCTTGCCGAGCAAGGCTCTTGCAAGGGGCGCGTCCATGCTGATGTAGCCGGGTGCGAGATCAAATTCGTCCGGACCTACGATGCGATGCCGGACGATTTCGCCAGAGTCGTCCTCGAGCGCGACCCATGCACCAAAGAATACGCGACGAAGGTCATCGGGCGGTCGCTCGACGACCACCATGCCGTCGAGGCGTTTTCTCAGGAACCTGACACGCCGGTCGATTTCCCGCAGGCGACGTTTGCCATAGATGTATTCGGCATTCTCGGAGCGATCGCCCTGAGCTGCCGCTTCACTCACGGCTTGAGTGACCTGCGGCCGCTCGATCCGCCACAACTGGTCGAGTTCGGCGGTGAGGCGGGCGTACCCCTCTTTCGTGATGAATTTGGAGCCGGGAGTCGTCGGAGGTCGGTACCGGGACATGATTCGGCATAAGGATAATGGTGTGCGGTGTCCGCGGCGAGGTGGGACGCGGTAATCTTGCGGTCTACGTTAGGTCACCCGAGTTCAGGAAACCGAGCATGAACATACGTCATTGTGTTTTTTCGATGATCGCCGCGGCGGCTCTCAGCCATGCGTCCACGGTGTTTGCAGCCGATGCGGCTGGCGCGATCCCTGCCCCGGCCAGCGTGTCTTCACTGCGATCCGGACTCGATCTCGAGGGCTTCGATCGCAGCGTTCGTCCGCAGGACGACTTGTATCGTTTCGCGGGCGGTACTTGGCTCGCGCGAACCGAGATTCCGGCCGATCGTTCGAACTTCGGGACGTTCAGTAAGCTCGAGGACGATGCGCTCGCGACCCTGCGAGAGCTTGTCGAATCCGCAGCGGCCGATCCGCAGCGTACTCCTGGTTCTGATGCTCAAAAACTCGGTGACTTCTATACCGCGTTCATGGATACGAAGGCTATCGAGACGCGGGGAATCGCGCCGCTCGAATCGGAGCTTTCGCGTATCGCTTCGCTCTCGACGTATGACGACGTGTTCGCGTTCTTCGGGCGAGCGCAGCGTCTCGGCATCGGTTCGCCGATCGGTGCGTACGTCGGGCAGGATCGCCGGCAATCCACTCGTTACATTCCGGGCGTATCTCAAAGCGGCCTTACCATGCCCGACCGCGAGTACTACCTTGCCGATGATGCGCGGAACGCCAAGGCGCGAGCGGATCTGGCCGTTTATGCCGAGAAGCTTTTGTCGCTGTC
The DNA here is from genome assembly GCA_044235605.1 of Steroidobacteraceae bacterium. Lineage (GTDB taxonomy): Bacteria > Pseudomonadota > Gammaproteobacteria > Steroidobacterales > Steroidobacteraceae > UBA964. The sequence continues at coordinate 8,392 of JBIIHO010000040.1, forward strand.
GGGTACTACAGACGCCGGTGCTGCCGCGGCACGTATCGTCGCGCTCGAGACGGCGATCGCCCGCTTGCATTGGACTCGCGTCGAAAATCGCGATCCGGTGAAGACCTATAACCGCACCGCTATCTCCGAAGCGACGGTCGCCATGCCGGCTTTCGGCTGGAAGGCCTTTATCGATGGAATGGGCCCCGAGGCGTCTGCAATCTCGGAGTTCGACATCCGCCAGCCGAGCTACGTGAAGCAGCTCGGCGAGCTAGTCCGCGCGACTCCCGTCACGACGTGGCGCGAGTACTTCCGATTCCGACTGCTCGATGCCAACGCATCATTTCTACCTACGGCTTACGACGCTGCGCGCTTTGACTTCCGTGAGCGCGCGCTGCGTGGCGTGCAAGCCCAGCAGCCGCGCTGGCGTCGATCTTTGACGCTAATCGACCGCTCGATCGGTGAAATCGCCGGCCGACTTTATGTTGAGCGTACGTTCCCCCCGGAGGCTCGCACTCGCATCCGTGAGCTCGTCGCCAATCTTCGCGTCGCATTCGAGCAGTCGATCGACTCGCTAGATTGGATGGGCCCTCAAACCAAGGAAGAGGCCAAGCGCAAACTCGCGGCGTTCTCCGTAAAGGTCGGCTACCCGGACAAGTGGCGCGACTACAGTCGGCTCGACGTACGACCGGACGATCTGCTCGGTAATCTTCGACGAGTCAATGAATTCGAGTTTCTTCGGCAGATGGACCGACTCGGCAAGCCCGTCGATCGCAGCGAGTGGGGGATGACGCCGCAGACCGTGAACGCGTACTACAGTCCGCCGATGAACGAGATCGTCTTCCCGGCGGCGATTCTGCGTCCGCCTTTCTTTGATCCGAACGTCGATGATGCAGTGAACTACGGTGGTATCGGCGGTGTGATTGGTCACGAGATCAGTCACGGGTTCGACGACTCGGGCCGTCGCTACGATGGCGAAGGCAACCTTCGAGATTGGTGGACCTTCGACGATAACGTCCGGTTCCGCGAGCGCGCAGGGCGGCTGTCCAAGCAGTACAGCGCGTTCAAGCCGATCGACGATCGTTCGATCAACGGCGATCTGACTCTCGGAGAGAACATCGGCGACCTTTCGGGGCTCACGGTGG
>JBIIHO010000261.1:0-2858 GCA_044235605.1 Steroidobacteraceae bacterium
CGTGACGAGGCCTCAACTCTGGAGGTCATGGTGAGCTGGGCCAAACAAAACGGAATCCAAGAAAAAGCGTTCCGTGACGCCTGGAACTCCATGTGGGTCAGCACCAAGCTGCGTCAGGCCGACGATCTCGTGCGTCGATATCGAGCAGAGGGCACGCCCTTTATGGCCGTCAATGGTCGTTACTCCACCGATGTAAACATGGCTGGAGGTACCGAGCAGATGCTGGGTCTCATCAACGACCTCGCGAACTCGGAGAAGGCTCGCTGAGCCTCGATCGCGCGACTCTCCGACAGCGCGCGTGATCCGGTTTTTCAAACTAGACGAGACGGGGCTGCATGGCGAAAGCCTGCACGACGGGGTCATCGTTCCCGACGATGCGATCTGGATCGACCTCGTCGAGCCGACGGCCGATGAGGAATCGCGTATCGAACAATTCTTGCGTATCGACGTTCCGACACGTGAAGAGATGCGCGAGATCGAGACCTCGAACCGCTTCTATCAAGAGGGTGACGCCCTCTACATGACGGCTACGGTCGTCACCAAACTGGACACCGCCCGGCCCGAAAACAGTCAGATCACGTTCATCCTGACGCCGGACCGACTCATCACCAATCGGTATGTCGATCCGTTACCGTTTCGGCGATACATCGCCTATGCCGAGCGACATCCAGCACTCTGCAACTCTGCGGCTGCAGTGCTCGCGGGGCTGCTCGAAGCCATGGTGAACCGAATCGCAGATGTGCTCGAAAGAACGGGCGATGAAATGGATGCGTTATCGGCCGAGGTTTTCGGAACTCCGAATGTCGTTCGACGACGCGATCGTGATTACCGTGCGATCCTCGAGCGCGTGGGTCGAAATGGAGATCTGAACTCGAAGGCGAGGGAAACCCTGGGGAGCCTCGCACGACTGATCGGATTTTTGCAGCAGTCGACCGGACATCGTTTCGATGAGGATCTGAAAGGCCGCCTGCACTCCATTCTTCGGGATGCCGAACAGTTGAGCGGTCACGCCACGTTCATGAGTAACAAAGTTCAATTTCTGCTCGATGCCACGCTTGGGATGATTAACATCGACCAGAACAATATTCTGAAAATTTTCTCGGTGGCTACCGTCGTACTGTTACCGCCTTCAGTGATCGGAGCGATCTTTGGGATGAACTTTGATCGCATCCCGAGTGCCCATGCCGAGTGGGGGTTTTGGGGCGCGCTGGCCATGATGGCCCTGTCAGCCATCATTCCGTTCGCCTATTTCAAACAGCGTGGCTGGCTCTAAGAATCGGCCTAGCGGCACTTCCCTAGTTGAGGGCTTGACTGCTGCTGGCAGCGGCGGAAACTTGGGGTCGGGGGGAGATTTCTATGACCCGAGCTTTCCGTAACCTGATACTCATCCTGCTGGCCGCAGTTATTTGGCCTACTCGATCCTCTGCCGCGGAGTCCGATACCTTCCGGCATGCCCTGATCATGGGCGTAGCAGTTTACCAAGACGAAGAAATCCCTCCACTCTTCGGCGTGCCGAACGACATGGATAGCGCTCGCGAAATCGCCACTGCGATGGGTATCCCTGCCGCAAACATCACCGAGCTTTTCAACGAGCAAGCGACTAAAGCGAACATCATTGCCGAGCTGCGCAAACTGTCACAGCGCAAAACCGACGGCGGTCGCATCCTCATCTATTTCTCTGGACACGGCACGCGTTGGCGGGAAGGCAGCTCCGGAGGCTGTGTCGAGGGTTTGCTTACCTGGGACAGGCAAGTCATCGTCAATCGCGAGTTTGCGCAATTTGCGCGACCACTCGGTCTTAAGGCCGACAAACTCATCATCATGTTTGACGCCTGCCACTCCGGAGGTGTCGCAGGCGTTGCGCGCAACACACGATCGATTGGCACTGAAACACTGTCTCCAAAATTCTTCATGCGAGCGGACGCTACCGGAGCCGCTTGCAGCAAGCCCTCGAATGTCAGAACGCGAAGCCTCATCGGCCCCGCTCAGGACGGTGTGGACGCGCTCCCTGAGAACGTCGTTCACATCATGTCGGCTCGCCCCGACGAAGTAAGTTTCGACGAGCCGAGCCGAGGCGGGCTCGCGACCCAGGCCGTCAAGCGTTGCCTACTCGGCGGTACCGCCGACGCCGACGGCAGCGGTGGTGTTTCTTTGGCGGAGGTCGAGGAGTGCTCGCAGGGCTTCATTCGGGAAAAAGTCGCGCGGTTCCCAGACCTACTTCCCCATCACATTTCCATTTCTGGCCTTCGTAATCTCGTTCCGGTTGCAGTGCAAAGCAGTGGTAGCAAGCCTTCAGCCGAAGCCGTACGACTCGAGAAGGAACTCCTCGAAAAAGAGCGCCGAGAGGCCGAGCAGCGCAAACGCCTCAAAGAAGAGAAAATTGCCGCGCAACGCGCAGAGCAGGTTCGTATAGAACAAGCTCGAGCCGCTGAAGAGCGAGCCCGAGCCGAAGCTGAACAAGCCCGCCTGGCCGCCGAGCGAGTCGAGGCCGAAAAGCAGCGTGAGGCGGCGGCCCGTGCCGAAGCAGAAATGCAGCGACTCACTACCGAAAGAGCGGAGCAAGCCAAACGCGAGCAGGAGCGCATCGCAAAGGAGCGCGCCCAAGCCGAGGCTGAACAAGCTCGCCTAGCGGCAGAACGCGCAGAGGCTGAAAAACAGCGACTGGCTGCAGAGCGCGCCGAACAAGCCAAACGTGAACAAGAGCGAATTACCAAAGAGCGTGCTCAGGCCGAAGCTGAGCAGGCTCGACTTGCCGCCGAACGTGTCGCCGCCGAAAAAGCTCGACTTGCCGCCGAGCGTGCAGAAGCAGAGAGGCAGCGACTGTCCGCAGAGCGCATCGCGCAGGCTCGACTCGAACA
>JBIIHO010000262.1:0-2857 GCA_044235605.1 Steroidobacteraceae bacterium
GGTCGCTCGCTCTTCGCCGTCGAAGACCTTCGCTCGTCCGACAAATGACAAGCCTTCCTTAACCGTGATCTTAGCCACGGCGCCCTCAGGCGCGACGTTGCCTCGCAACACCACGAGATGGCTGTCTTTTTTTATCGGATCTGAAAAATCACGAATGATGGTCTGGGATTTCGGGTAATCACGAACACCCTTCAAATTCTCACGTAAAGATTTTCCCGTAACGGTCAAACAATCGCCGTGCAAAAGACCCACCTTAAGCAGTCGCTTCATGAGCGGCTCAACGCCGCCGATCGCGATCAACTCCGACATGGCGTAACGCCCGCTGGGTCGTAAATCAGCGAGGACGGGAACTCGACGCCCGATACGAGTGAAGTCATCGAGCGTGAGCTTGACGTTGGCTGCTCGAGCAATCGCAAGCAGATGCAGTACTGCGTTCGTCGATCCGCCGAGCGCGATGGTGACTGTTATCGCGTTTTCGAAAGCCTTGCGAGTGAGGATCATCGACGGGGTGATCCCCGCTTTGATGAGTCGAACGACGGCCTCGCCCGCCTTGAACGAATCGCTCCGCTTGGTCCGACTTACGGCCTCTTGTGCTGAACTACCGGGAAGCGATAAACCCAATGCCTCCATGGCTGATGCCATGGTGTTGGCTGTGTACATTCCTCCGCAACTTCCCGGCCCGGGAATGGCGGTCCGTTCAACCTCGGCGAGTTCGGCATCGCTGACCTGACCCGCGGCGTGACCACCCACCGCCTCGAAGACGGACACAATATCGCGCCGCTTCGCGCCGGGTCGTATCGTCCCCCCATAAACGAACACGGATGGTCGATTGAGGCGCGCCATGGCAATCGCGCATCCCGGCATGTTCTTGTCGCAGCCACCGATCGCAACGAATCCATCGAACCCCTCTGCGCCGACGACGGTCTCTATCGAGTCCGCAATCACTTCTCTAGAGACCAACGAATAACGCATGCCCGGCGAGCCCATCGAGATGCCGTCGGACACCGTGATGGTGTTGAACAACACTCCTTTACCTCCGGCGGCATTGGCCCCGGACTCTGCTTCCGAAGCCAAGTCATTGATGTGCATATTGCATGGCGTGAGGTTCGCCCAGGTCGATGCGATTCCGACTTGAGGGCGCTTGAAATCTTTGTCCGTGAAACCGACCGCTCGAAGCATCGCGCGCGAAGGCGTCTGCTTGGGGCCGTCCACAACCTGGCTCGACCATCGACGAGGATTCGTTTTGGATTTAGCGCGGGAAGGCGAAGGTTTTTTCATCGTCAGGGTTCCTGAATCAATTAGCGCCCAAAACGCTCTAGGATCAAGCGGTCGGCGAGCCTGAGACACTGAGCTTCGGCTCCGACCGGACGCCCGGGACGCTCTCGCGCATTCCAGGCATAAAGGTCGAAGTGCGCCCACGAGTGAGTTGACGACACGAAGCGTCGCAAGAAGAGCGCGCCAAAGATTGCGCCCGCGAACGAAGAACTTGATACGTTATTGAGATCCGCAACGCGACTTCCCAATTCCTCGTCATAGGGATCCCACAAGGGCATCGGCCAGACCGGGTCCGCTTCCTGCTCACCGCAACGTCGAATGTGCTCGATAAGCTCGGCGTCATTACCGAACACAGCCGGCAGTTCAGGGCCCAACGCCACTCGAGCGGCGCCGGTGAGCGTAGAGAAATCGAGCAGTAGCGACGGGCGTTCGCTGTCCGCTTCGGTCAGAGCATCGGCCAGAATCAGTCGCCCCTCCGCATCCGTATTGCCGATCTCCACCGTCAAACCACGACGAGAACGAACCACGTCACCGGGCCGATAAGACGTGCCGGCAATGCTGTTCTCCACCGCGGGGATCAGCACGCGTAAACGAATCGGCGCGCCACGCGCCATCAAGGACCGCGCCAGACCGAGTGCGATGGCGGCGCCCCCCATGTCTTTCTTCATCAACGCCATTCCGGAGGATCCCTTGATATCGAGTCCACCAGAGTCGAAACAAACGCCCTTTCCAACAAGAGTCACGGCTGGATGACGGGGATCACCCCAACGAAGATCGATGAGCCGCGGTGCTCGAGCACTCGCCCGTCCGACTGCATGAATCAGCGGGAAGTTCTGGGCGAGGAGATCGTCACCTTCAAGACAGCGAAACTCTGCAGCGAATTCACGCGCGATGTCGGCCGCGGCCGCCGCAAGCTCACCGGGTCCCAATTCGTTTGCCGGTGCATTGATGAGATCTCGCGCCCAATGGACGGCATGCGCTTGCCTCAACATGGCGTCGCTATCGACGCCGCGAGGCACAGCGAGACGGGCTCGTACAACTTGCGACGCGGAAGACTTGTATCGGGTGAGTCGATACCCTCCATGCAACCAACCGAGCAACACTTGGTGTAGCGCAGAGGCTGGTAAATCGCCTGCAACGTGGAAGTCGCGGGCCGGCAGACGATCGGGGAGGCCCGAGGCATGCCACCAGGCCAGTTGGCTCCAGTCCGCCATGGCCCCCAAACCCACCACGGCTCCCGCAACGCCCCCGCTAGAACTTGGAATGATGATCACTCGCTGTCGCTCTGCGGAAAACCCGTGCTGTTCGAGCCAACCCGATGCCTCGGGATGGGTCAACTTAAATACGGCCAAATCGCTTTCCCGGACAAACCACAGGGGCAGCGTATTTCCATCCCAGGGACAAATCATCGAGTCCTGAACCATCGCGAAATGTTAGCCGGAAACGGGTGCCCGTCACCGGGCACGTTGACAAAAACCCGCTGCGCATGGTCGTATTGACGTATGTCTTTCGCTTCTCACCCCTCCTCGATCGGCTTGCCGGCATCCGCCGTCCTCCGCCTATCGCTAAACCTAGCTCTACC
>JBIIHO010000041.1:0-9500 GCA_044235605.1 Steroidobacteraceae bacterium
CAGCGGGGCGACTGTCCGGGAAGCAATGTCATGGGACTATCATACCGACGATGAGCCCTCCTCCCCTCGCCGATCTGCATCTGCATAGTCATCACTCTGATGGCCTGCTTACGCCTGAGGCGCTCATCGAACTTTGTGCGGCCAGAGGCGTGACGCTGGCCGCGCTCACCGACCATGACACCGTCGCCGGCTGCGAGGCCGCTCGGCTAGCCTGCGACCGACATGGCTTGCGACACGTCACCGGTGTTGAGGTGTCCTGCGCCTGGAACGGTCAAACCCTGCATGTGATCGGACTCGATTTCGACCCCGCTCACGCCGAACTCAGTACACATCTTTCAAGTATTCGTACGCGGCGCGCCGAGCGACTCACTGAGATCGGCGAACGCCTCGAGCGCAAAGCCTCGATCGCCGCTCGACCCTTAGTCGAGACTATTTTGGCCGAAACGGAGGTGCCGACCCGTATGCATCTCGCTCGCTCGCTCATTGCTGCGGGGCATGCTCGTGAGATCTCCGAAGCCTTCGATCTTTGGTTGACCCGGGGTACGCCTGGCCATGTTCCCGAAGAGTGGCCGACACTCATCGAAACCGTGACCGCGTTACGCGCCGCTGGAGCTCGGGTGGTTTTGGCCCACCCGCATCGATATCGCCTGTCGGGCGGTGCGCTGCGCCGACTGCTCGGAGAGTTTCGCGAGGCCGGCGGCGAGGCCATCGAGGTCTCGGTCGCGGGTATCGGACCCTCCGATCTCGATCGGCTCGCTACGCTGGCCCGAAACCTGGGTTTCGCAGCGTCCACGGGCTCGGATTTCCACGACCCCTCAGTGCCATGGAATCCTCCGGGACGCTTCGCTAAGCTACCGACCGACCTCGAACCCTTGGCGGCGCGGCTCGGATGACCGAGAAGGACGACAACGACAAAGTCGACCGCGAACTGTTTCGCAATGTCGAGAAATTGCGTCAGTTGCGAATCGAGCACCGGGACCTCGACGAGATCATCTCGCGCCTCTCGATGGACATCCATGTCGATGAAATACAGCTCAAACGATTGAAGAAACGAAAACTGATCCTCAAAGACCAGATCGAGCGTTACAGCAGCGAGCTCATCCCCGATCTCAACGCCTGACACCCCACGCGAGAGTGCTTCGATGAATCCCACACCCAGCTCCGCTGAAACATTGCTGCGGGAGCTACTGAGCAATGATGGCATCAATGAATTGATCGCGATCCTGCTCGCTGTCGTCGTTTCGCTACTCGTCAACCGTCTGATGCGCGGCTCGCTTAAACGCCTGCGAGAACGGCGGGGACGTAGCACGCTCGCGGAGGGAGCGATCATCCTCGCGCCGTTCTTGGTTGCGACGGTCCTCGTCGCAATGGCAATCGCTCTCATGCGTCAGGCGGGTGCGCCGGACGCCATCCTCGTACTCGCCTTGCAACTCATCGTCGTGCTCGGAGCCGTGCGTTTCAGCGTATTTCTGTTACGACTCCTGCTCGGTGAGGAAAGCTGGGCGGCGCGCTGGGAAGTCAGGCTGACCCTGATCGTGTGGGCGAGTCTCGGGCTTCAGCTGCTCGGTGCCTTCGACTGGCTCGAACAAACTTTGGATACCGTCGATCTACTGCCCGGCAAGGCGGTTTTCAGCCTTTGGGCTCTGCTGCGCGGCATCGTAATCGTAGGCGGGTTCGTGGTCATCACGAGCCTCGCGGCCAAAGCCATCGAGCGCCGCGTCATGTCGCTCGAGGACATCGCCCCCTCGACCCGCGTGGGCATCGTCAAAGGCAGTTATTTCCTGCTCATCTCCATCGGCTTGTTGCTCGGTGTCAATTCGGCCGGTGTAGACCTCACGTCGCTCACCGTGCTGACGGGAGCCGTGGTGTTCGCCCTCGGCTTCGGAATACGAGACATCACCAGTAACTTCGTCAGTGGCTTCGTGTTGCTCATGGACAAATCGATCAAACCCGGCGACGTCATCAGCTTTCATCAGCACACCGGGACGACTTCCGATAACTTCGGCTGGGTTCAAGAGCTGCGTGGCCGCTACGTCGTCGTGCGCGATCGTGATGGTGTCGAGTCACTCGTACCCAATCAAAACCTCATCACAGCCTCGGTGATCAACTGGAGCTACTCCGATCAACGCGTGCGCTTGCGGCTGCCCGTGATGATCAGCTATGACGACGACCCGGAGCTCGCGCTCGAGCTACTCGTCAAAGCCACGAGCGATCATCCGCGCATCCTGATCGATCCCGCTCCGGTATCTCGGCTGCTCTCATTCGAGGACTACGGTATCAAGCTCGAGGCGCGCTTCTGGATTCGTGACCCGATGAACGGCGTCAATAATGTCCGCTCGGACGTGAACCGCCGCATCTGGAAGCTCTTCAAGGAGCACGGCATCAAGATCCCGGTGGCGCAGCAAGAAGTGCGTGTACTCGACCCTGATGTGACGTCGACGCGCCCGCGGCTGCCCTACGATGCCGATCCTCGCGGGTAAGGTGCTGATCCCCGACGCCGATCTTTCGGTGTCGTTCATTCGCGCGGGCGGCCCGGGAGGCCAAAACGTCAACAAGGTCGCAAGCGCCGTGCAATTGCGCTTCGATCTGGCGGGCTCGACCGCTCTCAACGACATCGTCAAACATCGGCTACGAGCGCTCGCAGGCCGACGTCTGACGGACGAAGGGTCTCTACTTATTGTGGCGCGAGAGCATCGCAGCCAAGAACAAAACCGTCGTGAAGCCGAACAAAGATTAGCTGATCTCATCCGCTCGGCGCTGATCGAGCCAAAGATCCGACGAAAAACCAAACCGACCCGCGCCTCAGGGCTGCGCCGCCTCGAAGGCAAGACCCGTCGTTCGTCGGTAAAAAGGCAGCGCGGACGCGTGCGCGATCAGGATTAAGCGGTCGCGTCGACCTGCGTCACTTGCAAGATGCTGTGACGAATCTGCTCGGACAACACGAACTCTGCGTCTGCCGCCACGCGTAAGAACACCTCATCGAAGACGAGTCGCCCCGCCTCGTCGCTGCGGATCACACGTCGGCGCAGCAGCAACGAGATGAAGTTGTCGAACATGGCCCGGTCCGAAAACTCCGGTGAATTGAATCCGTAGATCATGTTGATGCGCTGCGCCGTGAGCTGACAACGCTCCGAGAGCTCGCGCGACGTGAGCACGCCGGAGCCGGCATGCATGAGTGTCGCAATCGCGAGGTAATACCTCTCGATGGTCTGAACCGAGGCCTGCGCCAGTAACGATAACTGCAGCGACTGCGGCGAGCTCGGCGCGGGACGACGCCAGGCATCCTGCTCTACGAGTCGCTCGAGAATACCGAGCTCGGCCAACGCATCGAGCAATCGACGCATCACCGCCGGAAGCTCCTGCTCAGTCCATTTCAGGAAGAGCTCTGACGCTACGTACGGATAGACACGCCACGCGAGTCGCTGGATGTCTTCCGTGCGTACCACCGAATTAGAAATAAAGGCGCACGCCACGAGCGACGGCAGCGTGAACAGGTGTAATACGTTGTTGCGGTAATAGGTCATGAGCACCGCCATCTCGTCACTAATCCGTACGAGATCGCCCAACTTGTGTGTCTGGCGCTGCAGCACCTTCATCGACTCGCCGTACGCGATCATGGCGGCTCCGTCCAAATCGGTAATGGTGACGCGCGCGTCGTAAGGCGCCATACGCAATAGCTTGAGATAGAGCTCGCATTGTCGCGCCAGGTCGCGCTCGGCCATCGCCTGCCGCGGCATGGCAAGCAAGGTTACGGCAAGCAAATTGATTGGCGTGACGGCGGCAGCAGAGTTGATGTTCCGCATGATGCGTTGCGCGAGATCATCGACGACCGCTGAGACCCACGGTGCTCTGCCCTCCTCGTCAAGCGCTGCACGGCCTGCGTCACCCGCCTGCTGCCGCAAGACGTCATCGAGCAAAATCGGCTCACCGACGTTGACATGCACTCGACCGAACTTCTCGCGCAACACGCGTAACGCGCGTACGAGATCGCCGATGCTTTCTTTACGCTTGGGTTGACCCGACAGCTCGCCGACGTAAGTACCGGCCTCCACGATGCGCTCGTAACCGAAATACACGGGCACGAATACGACGGGCCGGCGAGGATCGCGCAGATGACTGCGCACGGTCATGGAAATCATGCCTGTTTTAGGCTGTAGCAAGCGTCCCGTTCGCGAGCGCCCGCCCTCCACGAAATATTCGATCGAATGTCCGCGAGCCATGATGGCTGCGAGATATTTCATGAACACCGCAGTGTAAAGCGCGTTACCCGCAAAACTCCGACGAATGAAAAATGCACCGCCTTTGCGTAAGAACCGGCCGACGATTGGAATGTTGAGGTTGATACCGGCGGCGATATGGGGCACCGCATAGCCCTGCTTGTAGATCACATAGGACAGCAACAGATAGTCCATGTGACTGCGATGACAAGGCACGAAAACGACTTCGCGATCTTGCGCGACCTCGCGCAAGGTCTCGGAATGATTGAACGTCACACCGTCATAGAGTCGGTTCCACAACCTTCCGAGGAAACCCTCCATGAAGGTGATGAAGACGTGCGAGTAGTTTGCCGCGATCTCCTCGAGGTAGCCCTTAGCGACCATGAGCGCACGGCGCCTCGGCAATTTTTTGTCGCGTATTTCTGCAGCCATCGCGGCACGAACTGCGCGGGCCGACAAAACTCGATGCAAAATCGTGCGCCGATGCGAAAGATCAGGGCCGATGCGAGCCGCGCGCTGCCGACGAAAGCTCGCTCGCTGGGCACGTGCGATGCGAGCCGCCTGCGATGCAGCGCTTGTGCCCTCAACGAGCAAATTGCGTAAGCTCATCGGCTCGCCCACTTCGATCATCGTGAAGCGCCCATTGATCAGCACTTGCATGAGCTTTCGGAATCCGCTGGCGAGCGCCCAGTTCTCAGTGAACAACAAACGCCACCATGAACCCTCTTTCTGCGGCGCGCGCCCCCAATACACCGCGATCGGTACGAGTCGTACGTCGAGCGTCGAGTCACGCCCGAGAACCTCGATCATTCGTACGAGCTCGTCGGGTGGTCGTCGATCGATGCGCGGATCAAAGATTCCGCGCGCTCTTAGAAGAGGAATCGCCGCGCGCACGGCGTTTGTCTTACGACCCAGAATACGGCCCGATGGGCGCGGCAGCCCTTCACGCGCACAAAGGTTTTCGAGCGCAGCGAGATCGACGGCGCTGCGACGCTCGAGCACGTAGCACACCGGCGACGCCTGAACCGCGCCGATCGAGGCCGTCGCCGACTCGGGCCGAACCTCGGGCCGCACCCATAGGTCCAGGCCGCGCCGAAGCACCGCGCTCAGCGCTCGAACCTCAGGCATCGAACCCTCCGAGGAACTCTCGCAACCAACCGACCATGCGGGGTAACGATGCGTGTAATTGATGATCGTCATCGACGAGGTAGGTCAGCGCCCGCTGCGACTCGGCGAAAGCCAGTCCTTTGGCGACCGGAACGACATCGTCGCGCCATCCGTGGATCACAACGGTTGGACAAGACGCCGCCACGGGCGTGGGCGGCAGTCCAGGCAGATCGAAGGCGGGCGCCATCAAAAAAAGCCCAGCGGCATTGACCGGGCGCGACGCGGCCGCGGCGAGGTAACCCCCGAGACTGGACCCCACCAAAACGGGGCGTGGCGGTAACTCGCGACAGGTGTCGAGCAGCTTTTCGAGTCGCCCCTCGACGGTGTCGATTCCCCGATAGTCCACGGACTCGACACGCCAACCCAGCGCTCGGGCGATCTCCGCCAGCGCGAGAATTTTGGTGCCCCACGGCTCGGAGTCCTTGCCATGGGAAAAGACGATCGTTTTAGCCCCCACGGCGCCAAGTGTACCCGCAACCCCCCGAACGCGCGGTTGGCCCGACAGACGGCTCCTCAGGGCTCCTGATCCGGGGGGCCGGTGAGACCGTCCCAGGTCGCGCCGATCGGCACCGCATTGCGCACGCGGGTCGCCTCGGCGATCAGACTGTCGTAACTCGCGTCGGCCCGTGAGATCGTCACTGGCAGCCCACGTGGCGCATGGCTGAAGCGCGAGACGGCCTGCCAATCGATACTGGCGCCTCGCGCCTTGAGATCTCTCTGAATCTTTGCCGCCACACTTCGCGACAACAGCTTCTGTTGTGCTTTCTTCCAGTCGCGCGGATCGTCTTCGAGCACATCGAAGGCCTGCATATAGAGCTGATCTCCGTGCCAACCGAATACGAAGGGCTGATTGACCACGGTGACTTTTATGCCCGGCCGAACGAGGTCGTAAAGAAATTCAACGTCCTCGGGAAAGAGCCGGATGCAGCCATGACTCGAGCGCAAGCCCACACCCGCAGGCTTATTGGTGCCATGGATGAGATAACTTGGCCAACCGAGATACAGCGCTCGTGTACCGAGAGGATTATCTGGGCCAGGCGGCACTACAGCCGGAAGAATCTCCCCCTCCTTCGCATGCTCGGCACGCACACCCGGACCTGGGCGCCAAGCAGGATTTCGCGCCATGCGCGTCACGGTGGTCGAACCGACAGGCGTTGCCCACCCGACCCGACCGATGCCGATGGGAAAGGTATAAACCACCTGCGGCTCGCCCCGCCCCGCTCGCGGAAAATAATAGAGTCGCATCGCAGCCAAATTGATGACGATGCCCTCGCGCGGCGCGTTGGGCAGCAAATGCTGCGTCGGCAGAACAATCTCTCGACCCTCACCCGGCAACCAGGGATCGACGCCGGGATTGGCTCTGACGAGCTCTTCGTAACCGACGTTAAAGCGACGAGCGAGATCGGTGAAGGTGTCTTCGTTGCTCGATCGGGTGACGCGAAGCTCTCCGATCATGTCGGTACTGGCATCGGTCAGCTCGAATCGATGCGTGCTCAAAGAATAGGGTTCGTCGATCCCGTCGATAGGCGGCGCCACGACGGGCGCAGCCGACTGACGGTGAGCCATGGAGCCGCACGCAACAAGCAAACCCAAAGCGCCGAGAGTGGCAAGCCGACCAATGGCGAGGCAGAGCGTCCTCATGGGCGCAAAGATTACAGCAGGACGGGTCGGTTCGGCTGCTCGTTGCGATCGCCACCCTCGCTGGGAAAATGCCTAGCGAGTAAGGCGCCCACGCCTTCGATGCCGGCCACCGCACCCTCGGGGAATCGACCCTCGCGAAAATGCTGCTCCATTACGCGACATACCGCCTCCCATTCGTCGGTCGATACGCGCGAGGCGATACCACGATCCGCAATGATTTCCACGTCGTGCTCGGCCATCAAGAGGTATATCAGCACGCCGTTGTTGCGCTCCGTATCCCAGATGCCGAGCCGGCCAAAGAGCTCCAATGCACGCTGTCGCGGAGTACGGCCCGCCCATAAATCACCGAGATCGAGAGACGTCTCAATCACGAAGCGGATTTCTCCCGCATGCTTGGCCTCTACAGAGGCGATGGCTTTCTCGATCGAGCGTAGGGCATGAGTTGGGAAGCGTCGTCGCGTCGCAAACGGTGTCGCAAACAAATTTTTGGTCCAGCGATGGAAGCTGCTCATATTACAAATCGCCTCTTACCAACGACCCGAGGCGCCACCGCCCCCGAATCCGCCGCCAAGTCCGCCGAAGCCCCCGCCACCAAAACCACCGCCACCAAAACCTCCGCCACCGAAGCCTCCGCCGTCCCAACGCCCACGACGACCGTGGCTCGCGAATCGACCCGTCGGAACGCCGCCGGCGAGTGCGACGACGAAACCGACGATACCCGCGAGCACGGCAAGACCCAGCGCACCAGTCACCATGAGGCCCAGCGCGCCAAGCACGCCGCCGGTCGTCACCGCCCCGAGAATGCGTCCCAGAATCTTTCGCAGGATGGCCGACAGCACGATGGCCAACACGAAGACGATTCCGATGATGTCTTCGAAACCGCCTCCCTCACGGCCCTGCCATTGCTGCTCAGGCTCGGGTAAGGGCTCGCCGTCGACGACCGAGATCATGCGATCAACGCCAGCATTGATGCCGCCCGCATAATCGCCGCCTCGAAAAAGTGGCGTGATCGTTTCATCGATAATGCGATTTGACGTGAGGTCGGTGAGGACGCCCTCGAGACCCCGACCGACCTCGATGCGCAGTGCTCGATCTTCGACGGCAATGATCAGCAGCGCACCGTCATCGACCCCCTTGCGACCCAGCTTCCAAGCGTCGACCACGCGAATGGAATACTGCTCGATCTCTTCTGGCGCCGTGCTCGCCACGGTGAGCACGGCAATCTGGGCGCCCTTTCTTGCCTCGAACGCGCCAAGCTTTTCTTCGAGCGTCGCTTCCTGCTCCGCCGAGAGAAGGTTGGCCGTATCCGTCACCCGACGTTCGAGCGACGGGATGGACTGCAACCCCTGTGCAGAGGCGATCCAGGGGATCGCCGCTACGAGCCACACCAAACACAGAAATGTGCGACGCACGTCGAGGAGCGTCAGAGTCAGGGCGTCGGATTACCGAAATCGACGGTGGGTGCCGCCGAAATGGCCGCTTCGTTCTCGACGGTGAAGTTCGGCTTCACCTCGTACCCGAACACCATTGCCGTCAGGTTGGACGGGAACTTGCGGATCGTTCCGTTGTAGTCCTGCACGGCTGCGATATAGCGGTTGCGAGCAACGGCGATGCGATTTTCCGTACCTTCGAGTTGCGCCTGCAGGTCGCGGAAATTCTGATCTGACTTCAGCTGCGGATAGTTCTCCGTAACCATCAGCAAACTCTTGAGCGCCTGGGTCAGTTCGCCCTGTGCCGCCTGATATTTTTGCAGTGCCGCCGGATCGTTCACGAGCTCCGGCGTCACTTGAATCGAGGTCGCCCGAGCGCGCGCCTCGGTGACACCGACGAGTACCTTCTCTTCCTGAGCTGCAAAACCCTTGACCGTGTTGACAAGGTTCGGGATGAGATCGGCACGGCGCTGATATTGGTTGACCACCTCGGACCATGACGCCTTGATGGCTTCATCCTGAGTCTGAATGGTGTTGTAGCCGCAGCCCGACAAGGCGAGCGTCGTCACCAGCATGAGTACCGTAAATATTTTTTTCATGTGAGCTTCTCCAATCGGGGCGTCACCGGGACGCCCGTTGATCACCAAATTTTCACGCGCTCGTTCGGCTCGCGATACAACCGGTCGCCGGGTTTGACATCGAACGCTTCGTAAAATTCCGTCATGTTCGTAACGACACCGTTACAGCGATACTCGCTCGGGCTGTGGGTGTCGGTCACCAGACGCACACGCAGCTCATCGTCGCGATATTTGCGACGCCAGATCTGCGCCCAGCCGAGGAAGAAACGCTGCGGGCCGGTGAATCCGTCGATCACCGGCGCAGGCTTCCCATTGAGCGAAAGTTTGTAGGCCCGGTAAGCCACCGTGAGCCCCGAAAGGTCGCCGATGTTCTCTCCGAGAGTCAGATCGCCGTTGATCGAACGATCGTCGATCGGCTTGAACGCGCTGTACTGCTTGGACAGCCGCCCTGCGCGCTCGCGGAACCG
>JBIIHO010000264.1:0-2840 GCA_044235605.1 Steroidobacteraceae bacterium
TGCGCTGCAAACGCCCATCTGCCCATCCCTCAGCTGACGCGTGCACGTACACGACGTCCGCGTCGACCGGTGGCTTTGCGTTCGACAGGATCTGCCCTGCGAGCTCACGCTTTTCTCGCATGAGCAACTCATGAAAAAAGAAGTTCATGAGCTGGACGTGCCCGGGATAACGCATCGTCTTGTAATCGAGGTTCTCGACGCGCCCGGCGAAGGTTTCGCACATGGTGCCAAGACCGCCCGACGTGGTGAATGCCTCGAGCTGAACGCCATCGATGTAGACGGTTTCGATCCACTCCATCGCCGAGACCATCTTTCGAACGCCCTCCTCGATGACTTCGCAATCATTGAGGTATTCATTGACAACACCCTCGGGCGACCAGTTGAAGGCATAGCCGAGCAATCCGGTGGGGTTTTGCGGTAAAGCGCCGACACGCAGCCGAATCGAACGTACTCGCTCAAACCCGGAGGCTAAATTCGTACCGACGATACCGATGAACCCGGGCGCGAGACCGCATTGAGGAGCCATCAGACCTCGACTCGTGGTCGAAAGCTCACGGATATGGTTCGTAGTGGGCACGTCTTCGGTGAGGTCGAAGTAGTGAATACCGAGTTCGTGCGCGATGGAAGATACGCCCTTATTGAGCGCGTATGGCAGGCACGACAGCACAGCCTGCTGACCCGTGAGCGCACGGCGCAGCGCTGCCTGATCGGCGACATCGACGCTTTGCACGATGAATTCTTTGCCGGCGATCGCGCGAGAATCGATGGCTGTGACTTTGAACCCCGCGCCATGCAGCAACTCAGCCGCGAGATGCCCGACCTTACCGAGACCCAATACTGCGATTTTTTCGAATGTCATGACTCAGATCTCGAAGCTGACGCCCTGCGCGAGCGGAAGTTTGTCGGAATAGTTGACCGTTGCTGTCTGGCGCCGCATGTAACCGCGCCACGAATCAGAGCCGCTCTCACGCCCGCCGCCCGTCTCTTTTTCGCCGCCGAATGCGCCACCGATCTCGGCACCCGAAGGCCCGATATTGACGTTGGCGATACCGCAATCAGAGCCCGCCGCTGAAAGGAAGGTCTCGGCCTCGCGTAAGTCACGCGTGAAGATGCACGACGACAAGCCCTGCGGCACGTCGTTTTGCATAGCAATCGCCTCAGAGAGCGTGTCGTAACCGAGCACGTAAAGAATCGGTGCGAAGGTCTCCTCGCGGACCGTTGCAGTTTGTTTGGGCATCTCGACGATGGCGGGCTCAACATAGTAACCGCCCGCTGGCACGCCCTGCAGGCGACGACCACCGCCGAACACGACACCTCCCTCGGCGCGAGCCTTGTCGATGACTTCCTGCATGCGCGAGACGGCATCAGCGTCGATCAGCGGACCGACGAGCACACCGACTTCACGCGGATCGCCAATCGACAAACTGCCGTAGGCTTTTTTGAGTCGCTCGAGCAGTTCGGCGCGACGGCTGTGATGAACGATCAGGCGTCTGAGGGTGGTACAACGCTGCCCCGACGTTCCAACGGCCGAAAAAACGATGGCACGCACCGCCAGATCGAGATCGGCCGAAGGACCAACGATCATGGCGCTGTTACCACCGAGCTCGAGGATGGTTCGTCCGAATCGCGATGCGACGCGCGGACCGACGATGCGGCCCATACGCGTCGAACCCGTTGCAGAGACGATCGGCACGTCACGTGAATCGACGAGTGCTTCTCCGATCGCTGCTCCGCCGATAACACATTGCACGAGCCCCTCTGGCGCATCACTACCGAAACGCTTGAGCGCACGCTCGACGATACGCATCGTGGCGAGTGCCGTGAGCGGTGTTTTTTCCGAGGGCTTCCAGATGACCGGATCGCCGCAGACGAGTGCGAGCGCGGCATTCCAACACCATACCGCCACGGGAAAGTTGAACGCAGAAATCACGGCGCAAGGCCCCATCGGGTGCCAAGTCTCCATCATGCGATGACCCGGACGCTCCGATGCAATGGTGAGGCCGTAAAGCTGGCGGGAGAGACCCACGGCGAAATCGCAGATGTCGATCATTTCCTGAACTTCGCCCAGACCCTCGGAAGCGATCTTGCCCATCTCGGCCGTCACGAGTGCAGCGAGAGAATCTTTGTCGCGACGTAGTTCTTCGCCGAGCAAACGGATGAATTCGCCTCGTCGCGGCGCCGGAACGATGCGCCACGCCTCAAAGGCCGACTTAGACCGACTGATGACCGCCGGAATGTCTTCGAGCGGTGTGATCGGTGCGCGACCGAGCTCGCGTCCATCGATCGGTGAGCGAATGATCAGTTCCGGTTTGGGAGCAGACATCGTGGACCTCCTGAGGGCCGCGAGGATTACTCAGTCTCCCCGATTCCACAAGAGCCGATAGGCACCGTCGGGGTCATACATTCGGGCCTGTCGCTCGGGGTCGAAACGCCGCCCTTCTCGCGGATCGGTTCCACGGCCCGCGAGATATAGCCAGTTACCCTGATTGCTGTACGGATCGTAATCGACGAGCTGCGACTCGAACCATGCCGCCCCAGCGCGATAATCGCAGCTCAAATCATTGATGAGCCAACTGGCGACGTTTTGCCTAAGACGATTGGAGAGGTATCCCGTCGCCGAGAGTTCTCGCATGCCAGCGTCGTTGAAGGGCTCGCCGCTACGCCCAGTACGCCAGGCCTCGAAACGACCCGCATCATGCGAGGGTCGCGGCTGTCGAGTGAGACCTTCCGCGCGATAGAGACGCGCGCCGTGCTGCAGATGAAGAAATCTGAAGTAATCGCGCCACAAGAGTTCGAACCAAATCCAGTAGGTGCTCTCGTTCGCACCTTGCGTCGACTCG
>JBIIHO010000263.1:0-2840 GCA_044235605.1 Steroidobacteraceae bacterium
GGCGCCGAGACTCTAGGTCTTTCGGTGAGCCATTATCTCGAGCGCCTCGCTGAGGAAGGTTTGCGTACCCTGCCCGGGACCGCAGCCGAGATTCTTTGTGATGACGTGCGCGCGGTCATCTGTCCCGACAAACTCGACGCTCAATCGTGGCTCGACGTCATGCGCGATGCGCATGCCATCGGGTTACAGAGCACGGCGACCATCATGTTCGGACATGTCGAGACACCTCTGCACTGGGCGCGACACTTGCTCGAGATTCGGCGGCTGCAAAAGCGGACACAGGGCTTCACCGAGTTCGTGCCGTTGCCGTTCGTGCATATGGAGGCGCCCATTTGGCGTAAAGGTCTCGCCCGCAGTGGTCCGAGTTGGCGCGAGGCGTTGTTGATGCATGCCGTCGCGCGACTCGCGCTTGAGCCCGTCATCCGCAACATTCAGGCCTCTTGGGTGAAGCTCGGTCGCGCAGGTGCGCTCGAGGCCTTGCGTGCAGGCGCCAATGACCTTGGGGGCGTGTTGATGAACGAGTCGATCACCCGTGCCGCAGGAGGCGTCAACGGGCAGGAGATCGACGCCGCTTCGATGGAGCGGGCGATCCGTTCCGTCGGTCGCGTACCGCGTCAGCGAACGACCGTCTACGGCGACGTCTCGACGAAAGCCTCAGCGCAGCTTCGGGATCACGTGCTGGCCGATGATGTCGAGCGCCTCCATCGGGTTGTCGTGCAAGCGTAGCGCGCACTCTGACAGTCCAGCCTTGGCGAAGAGGCGGAAGCGCTCGATCTCACGATCGAGATCTTCGAGTCCGCCCGTCGACGTGAAGTACTCGCAGAGTCGATTCGGAATCTCTTCCGGAATGCCTTGAACGTTGCCCGAACGATCGAACCACGCCGCGACGAACTTATCGTAATGGTCTCGTACGAGTTGGGCCTCATCTTCGGACAAGCACTGCATGATGAGTTCTTTCTGAAGCTTGATCGCTCGCCACGGCAGTTCGCGACGTGATTCTCGGTAGCCTTCTGCGCGGTCTCGCTTGAGGTGCCAAGCCCAGAAGGTGTTCGTGCGAAGAGCCGGCATGTCGGGTTCACGCTTCGCGGCACCCTCCATGACTTCTTTCATGGCTGTCGCCATCACTTCGGGGGGTGTACATCCGATGAAGACCCCATCAGAAACCCGGGCTTCCATACGCATCATCTGGCCTCGATACGCGGTGCCGTAAACCATGGGCGGCGAGGGGGCCTTCAGCCAACCGTAAGCGCACGGCAGATTGACGACGAAATCCTCGCCCTTGTAGCCCTTGGCGAGTTTGCCGCGGCCGGCGCCCCGAACGATCTCGATGCCTTCGCGTACCGCCCGGACGATCTTTTCGGGGCGCTCGATGCCCATGCAATCGATGTTTCCTTCGCCAGCGCCCATTGCGATGACGGCGCGACCCCCAGCAAATTCATTGAGGGAGAGCAGGCTATTGGCAATCTTGAGCGGATGCATCTCGAAGGGGCTCACCGCAAGCGGCCCAAGCAGGAGCTTAGAGGTGGATTGCGCGAGCGGGACCAGCGACAAGAAACAGTCCCAATGCGCAAAATAGTTGGAACTCCAGAGGGCTCTGACCCCATAGCGCTCGGCTTTTTGGCCCAATTCGACCACTTGTGCAGGGGTGAGGTCGGGCTCGAGAATGATATCGATATCCATAAACTCGAGACTATCCAAAGCCGCTCGAGATCGCAGCCAGACCCGCGCGCGCTGCGCATCACGTGGGCAGGGCGCTCCGGGAGGGAACTTCCTGTCTCCGCCGTCGTCCATCACCAGTCACCAAGAGGTCCTTCGTCCATGAACCCCACCGAACAACGCGCCGTACTCAACATCATGATTCATGCAGCCCTGGCTGATGGCCGAAAGTCAGATGAGGAGCGTGCCGCGATCCGAGACTCTGCGGAGTCTTTGGTGACAGCGGGCGGCGCGACGCTCGCCGGGGTTTATCAGGATGTGCTGCTCAAGCGAGTCACCCTGGAGTCCGCTGCGGCCGCGCTGCCCTCGCTCGAGTATCGTCAGCTCGCCTATGAAATGGCGGTGTGCGTCATCGATGCCGACGGCGTACAAAGCGAGGGCGAGCAGGCGTTTTTGGTATCCCTGCGCCAACGCCTCGGACTCGAAAGCGACGAGACGGCGAAGGCTGCTGCATCGCGAGCCGACTCCATCGCCGCCGCAGCCTACGCGCCCACAGCCTACGCACCGGCTGCCTATGCGGCTGCCGCCAGCACTCCCGCCGCCAGTGCTCCCGTCGCCCACACCGCCGCTGCATCGGACCCGGCGCTTGATAAACGTATCCTCAACTACGCCATTCTCAACGGTGCGCTCGAACTGCTTCCGCAGTCCTGGGCCTCGATGGCCATCATCCCGTTGCAAGTTCGAATGGTGTACCGGATCGGTCAGTCCTACGGGGTCAACCTCGATCAGGGTCACATCAAAGAATTTCTTGCTACGGTCGGTGTGGGTCTCACCTCCCAATACGTCGAGCAGATTGGTCGTAAGCTCGTCGGCGGTCTGCTCGGCAAGGCGGCGGGTGGGATGATCGGCGGCTTGGGTCGTGCGGCAACGGGCATGGCCTTTTCCTTCGCCACGACCTATGCGCTCGGGCACCTTGCCAAGCGCTACTACGCGGGAGGCCGAGTGATGTCGACCGCTTTGCTGCGCAGCACCTACCAAGAGCTGCTTGCCTCGGCAAAAGGAACTCAGCAGCAGTACATTCCCGCCATTCGCGAGCGCGCGAGCACTTTGAGTCCGACCGAGGTCATGCGACTCGTTAAGGAATGATCACTGACGGGAGCGTCAGATAAGGCCGCGATCCTGTG
>JBIIHO010000266.1:0-2825 GCA_044235605.1 Steroidobacteraceae bacterium
GCCATCGTTCGCATGGCACAGCCCTTCTCGATGCGCTACCTGCTCGTCGATGGTCAGGGCAACTTCGGATCGGTCGATGGCGACATGCCGGCGGCTATGCGTTACACCGAAGTGCGCATGTCGCGTATGGCGGGAGAGTTGCTCGCCGACATCGATCGCGAAACCGTTGACTTCGTTCCGAACTACGACGAGTCGCTGACCGAGCCTCGGGTGATGCCCTCGCGCGTCCCGAATCTCCTCGTCAACGGTTCATCCGGTATCGCTGTCGGCATGGCGACGAACATTCCGCCACATAACCTGACCGAAATCGTGAATGCCTGTCTTGCGGTGATCGACGATCCGGAGATTTCTCTCTCCGGGCTCATGCAGCACGTTCCGGGTCCGGACTTCCCGACCGCCGGAATCATCAACGGCGCCCAGGAAATCGTCAGCGCCTACAAATCCGGGCGAGGACGGTTGTCGATCCGCGCTCGCACTCACTTCGAAGAGGTGGGTAAAGGCGATCGCCAAGCAATTATCGTCACCGAGCTTCCCTACCAGGTTAATAAGGCGCGGCTCATCGAGCGGATCGCCGATCTGGTGAGAGAAAAACTCATCGAGGGCATCTCCAACGATGGTCTTCGAGACGAGTCCGACAAAGATGGCATGCGCATCGTCATCGAGCTTCGTCGCGGTGAGAACGCCGAGGTCGTGCTCAACAACCTCTTCGCGCAGACCCCTCTCGAGACGGTTTTCGGCATCAACATGGTGGCGCTGGTTGACGGGCAGCCCCGGTTGTTGTCACTCAAAGAAATGCTTGAGGCGTTTATTCGCCACAGGCGTGAGGTTGTCACTCGCCGAACCGTATTCGATCTCGCCAAGGCTCGTGACCGCGCCCACATCCTTGAAGGATTGGCAGTCGCTCTCGCGAACATCGACGAAGTCATTGCGCTCATCAAGGCGTCGCCGAGCCCCGCAGAGGCGAAGGTTGGTCTCCTCGGTCGTCGTTGGTCATCTGGCGCCGTGCCCGAGATGCTTGCGCGGGCGAACAACATCTCGACTCGCCCCAAAGATTTGGCTGCCGAACTCGGGTTGCAGTCCGACGCGTCGGGTTATCGCCTTAGCGAATCTCAGGCTCAAGCCATCCTCGACATGCGGCTCAACCGCCTCACCGGGCTCGAGCAAGACAAGATCGTTTCGGAATACGCCGAGTTGCTGTCACTAATCACCGATCTGACCGACATCTTGGCGCGGCCGGAGCGGCTCACAGAAGTCGTACGCGGTGAACTCATCGCCATACGAGATGAGTATGGCGATGATCGTCGTACCGAAATCAATCTCGACCATATCGACCTCGCGACCGAGGACTTGATCGAGCCGCAAGACGTCGTCGTCACGCTGTCGCATGCAGGGTACGCAAAGAGTCAGCCCCTCACGGAATACCAGGCCCAGCGTCGCGGAGGTCGTGGCAAATCAGCGACCGCCGTGAAGGACGAAGATTTCGTAGAGAAGCTGTTCGTAGCGCATACCCACGACACGCTGCTCTGTTTCTCGAATCGCGGCAGGGTCTATTGGATCCGCGTGTTCGAGTTGCCTCAGGCCGGTCGAGTCGCTCGTGGCAAGCCCCTCGTCAATCTCATGCCGCTCGAAGAGGGCGAGAAGATCAACGCGGTGCTGCCGATCAAGCAGTTCGACGATGAGCATTTCGTGTTTATGGCAACGAGTCATGGCACGGTCAAAAAGACGCCGTTGTCCGCGTACTCACGTCCCCGTCCCTCCGGCATCATTGCAGTCGATTTGCGCGACGGTGATCGACTGGTCGGAGTCGGGCTCACCGACGGCAAGCGCGACATCATTCTTTGCTCGAGCGGTGGCAAGGCCATTCGCTTCAACGAAGACGAAGTGCGACCGATGGGCCGAGACGCGACCGGCGTGAGAGGTATCAAGCTCGCGGAAGGCCAAGAGGTCATTTCCCTCGTTGTCGTAGGCGACGGGCTCATTCTCACGGCCAGTGAAAACGGCTATGGCAAGCTCACGCCGCTCGAAGACTTCCCGTCTCACGGTCGTGGTGGTCAGGGTGTGATTGCCCTTCAGACCACTGAAAGAAATGGTTCGACTGTTGCTGCGCTGCAGGTCCAGACCGATCAGGAGATCATGATGATCAGCTCCAACGGCACGCTCGTTCGCACGGGTGTATCGGAGATTTCGATCGTCGGTAGAAATACACAAGGTGTCCGACTCATTCGCCTCGACGATGGTGAGCGCTTGGTCAGCGTAGAGGGAATCGACTCCCTAGGGGATGACGAAGATCTGACGCCTAGCGAGGGTGCGGTGGCAGGCAGTGACGATGCTGTCGCAACCACTCCCGACGCTCCGAACGTTCATTGAACCCGCCGTAGGTGACCGCGATGCGCGTATTCAATTTCGCCGCGGGTCCCGCCACTTTGCCTCTAGAGGTTCTCGAGCAGGCTAGGAACGAACTGCTCGACTGGCAGGGCAGTGGCATGTCGGTCATGGAAGTGAGCCACCGAAGCAAACCTTTCGTGGCCTTGGCCGAGCGAGCGGAGAGCGATCTTCGTGAGCTCATGTCGATTCCGGCAAATTACAAAGTGCTTTTCCTTCAAGGCGGCGCAACCGGACAGTTCACGGCGATTCCGCAAAATCTCGCGGCACCTGAGTCGGTCGCTGACTACATCAATACCGGCGCTTGGTCGAAGAAAGCGATCGTCGAGGCGAAGCGTTTCTGCAAAGTGAACGTCATCGCCGATGAGGCAGTGTCGAACTATTCGACGGTCCCTGAGGCCTCATCCCTCAAGACCACGCCCGGGGCGGCCTATCTTCATTAC
>JBIIHO010000267.1:0-2821 GCA_044235605.1 Steroidobacteraceae bacterium
TCGCAAACAGAATAGGCGACATATCGGGTCGGCCCCAGGGACCGTAGACCGTGAAGAACCGCAGCGCCGTCACGGGCAGTCCAAATAAATGAGCGTAGTTATGGCCCATGAGCTCGCCCGCGCGCTTGGTCGAGGCGTAGAGCGAGACGGGGTGATCGACGCCGTGATGGGGCGAGAACGGCATCTGACGATTCAGGCCGTAGACCGAACTCGTCGAAGCGAAGACGAGATGCGCGACGCCCTGATGACGGCAGCCCTCGAGAATATTGAGCGTGCCGCGGACGTTGCTATCGATGTAGGTATGCGGGTTCGTCAACGAATAGCGTACGCCGGCCTGCGCACCGAGATGGATCACGCGCTCGAACGTTTGACGCTTGAAGAGCGCCGCGATCGCCGCATCGTCGGCGAGGTCGGTCTTCTCGAACGTAAAACCCTTGCGAGACGTGAGCTGCGCGAGGCGCGCCGCTTTGAGACGTACGTCGTAGTAATCGTTGAGGTTATCGAGACCGAGCACCTCGTGCCCGTCGGCGAGCAGCCGGGCGGCGACATGCATCCCGATGAACCCGGCGGCACCGGTGACGAGGATCGTCATGACAGCGTGCGGAACGCGACCTGACCGCCACTCGCCTTGGCGATGCGCTCGAGTAGGGCCTCATGGGCCGCCAGTTCTTTTTTGTCGGCCTGAACGACCACGGGCTCGGTGTTCTTCGGCCGCTTGAACTTCACGGTTTTCTCAGAGCCCGCGCTCTGGGTCGGGCTGCGATCTTCACGCAGCTCGAGCGTGCTCTGCCCGCCCGTCATGGCGAGGTAAACATCGGCCAGGATGCGCGCATCGACCAGCGCGCCGTGTAGGTCGCGCTTGGAGTTGTCGACGCCGTAGCGCTTGCAGAGGGCATCGAGGCTGTTGCGCTGCCCGGGGTGGAGTTTTCGGGCGAGCGTGAGGGTGTCGAGTACGGTGCAGCGGGTCTCGAGCGCTGCGGCCTTGGCGTCGAAGCGCTTGAACTCAGCGTTCAGAAATCCGAGATCGAAGGGCGCGTTATGAATGACAAGCTCGGCGCCAATAATGAATTGCAGTAACTCCTCGACCACCTGAGCGAACTTGGGCTCACGCTGAAGCTTGGCGAGCGTGAGGCCGTGGACCGCCGAGGCGCCCTCGTCGATCTCGCGTTCGGGGTTCAAATATTTATGAAACTGACGCCCCGTGAGGCGACGTCCCACGAGTTCGAGACAACCGATTTCGATGATGCGGTGCCCTTCGCCGACTTCGAGGCCCGTGGTTTCGGTGTCGAGGATGATTTGGCGCATGGGGATGAAGTTTAACTGAGCGGTATTAACCGAGCAGCGCATCGATCGCGGCATTGGCGAGCGCGTCCACCCGCTCGTTACCCGGTACGCCGGAGTGCCCTTTCACCCAGCGCCATTCGATATCGTGCTGGCCTGCGAGTGCATCGAGTCGCTCCCAGAGATCGCGATTTTTGACGGGCTTTTTATCGGCGGTTTTCCAGTCGCGGGATTTCCAGTTGGCGATCCACTCCGTGATGCCGCGACGGACGTACTCCGAGTCGGTATGGATGCGTAGCGCCGTCGAGCGCTTGAGCGCCTCGAGCGCGCGGATGACGGCGGTGAGCTCCATGCGGTTATTGGTGGTCTCGGCCTCGGCACCCGAGAGTTCGCGTAGGTGCTCACCGAGCTCGAGCGTCGCGGCCCAGCCACCGGGGCCGGGGTTACCGCGACAGGCGCCATCGGTGTAGATCTCAACTCGGGTCACGGTTGACCGAAGGTTCGGTGAGTCCGCCGAGCACACGCGAACGACGTGCTTCGCGCAGACGCGGTCGCAGCGGCGTCAGCGCATGCATGCGTTTACGGGCTTTGAGCAAATACGCCCCCGAGGGCCAGGGCGCGAGCCAGCCGCGACGCAGTTGATGATCCACACTCGCGGGCTCGCCCCAAGGCAGACCGTAGAGGTAATGACGAACCTCGAGCACGTCGTAGCCCAGCAGGTGCAGCCAGTCGCGTACGCGACGTTCGGAGAGTACGCGCCGAAGTCCCGGCGGAAAACCGCTGCGGCTGGCGCGGGAGCGCAGGCCCCAAAGACTCATGGGCGAAAACCCGAGTACGAGCAGTTTGCCTTCGCCCGCGAGCACACGATCGGCCTCGCGCACGAGGCTATACGGGTCGCTCTCGAACTCGAGCGCATGCGCGAGCAGCACGACATCCATGCAATCACTTGCGATGGGCAGCTGACTCGGACGGCCGATGGCATCGAGGCCGTGCGTGGCGTCGATGTCGAGTACGGTTTGTGAGCGCGTGCGAGCATGGCCGACGAGCGAGCGCGTCTCGCCCCACACGCCGATCTGCAGGGTCTCCCAGCCAAAACAATCTTCCAGCGACTCGCCGATGACGCGCGCCTCGGTCGAGAGCAGCGCCTTGCCGCGGTCGGTGTTGAGCCAGGTTTGAAGCCGGGGGTCGAGCACGGGCGAAACCATAGCAATTTTCGGCCGGTGCCGGTTAAATACGCGCCCAATGCGGTCTGCTCTCCTAACGCGCTTGGCGCTACTGCTCGCGATGCTCTCGCTCGCGGCCTGCGCGACCCTCGAAGACACGAGCGTGGGTGCGTATCTCGCCGCGCCGAGGCCGGTTCCCGAGCCCGTATTGCAAACCCCGCCGCCCGGCCCACCCTTCGATGAGACCCGCGCCGAGCGCGCGCCGCCCCCACCTGCGCCCTCGGTGCTGATCCCGGCCTCGATGCCGACCAGCGCAGCGCCGGGTGATCTCATGGAGCGGATTCGTTCGGGCTTCCAGGTCGCCGAGGAAGAGCGAT
>JBIIHO010000042.1:0-9391 GCA_044235605.1 Steroidobacteraceae bacterium
TACCTCTCGAGCGGGCGCGGCATCATCGTGCATCGCGAGGACTGCGCCAACGTCGACGATTACCGAAAACATCCGGAGAAATGGATTTCCGTGGCCTGGGCAGAGCAACCGGGTCGAATGTTCGGCTGTGAGCTACGCGTCGAGGTGCAAAATCGAATGGGCGTACTCGCGGCCGTCGCCTCAGCCATCGCCGGTACCGAAACCAACATCGATCACGTCGAACTTGAAGAGCGCGATACCGATACTTCGATACTGATATTCGAAGTGCGCGTTCGTGACCGCCAGCATCTCGCAGGCGTCATGAGAGTGATCCGTCGTATGCCCGATGTCCTGCGGCTCTCGCGTACACTTGCAGTCAAGACCCGCGACGAGTGATCCGCGGCCAAAGCTCAAAGAGGTCCACAACATGACTCGACAGATCATCAATACACCCGATGCTCCGCAAGCTATCGGTACCTACTCTCAAGCCGTTCGTGTCGGACAGACCGTATACATCTCCGGTCAAATTCCGCTCGATCCTGCGACGGGTGAACTTGTCAGTGGTGAGATCGACGTCGAAATCCGCCGAGTCTTCGACAATCTGGCTGCTGTCGCGAAAGCCGCGGGCGGCTCGCTCAAGCACGCGGTAAGAGTCACCGTATTCCTGACCGACCTCTCGAACTTCGCGAAGGTCAATGAAGTGATGGCGACCTACTTCCCTCAGCCTTGGCCGGCGCGTGCCGCACTCGGTGTGTCGCAGTTGCCGAAGGGGGCGAGAGTCGAGGTCGATTGCATCCTGCACCTTGACTGAGCCCCGAGAACAACGCCCGGTCACGGCGCTGCGCGGCGTCGGCGACGCGCTCGCGGCTCGCCTCGCCGTGCTCGGCGTGACGACCGTCCAAGATCTTCTCTTCGTCCTGCCCACGAGATACGAGGACCGGACCCGCGTTCAACCCATCGGCTCGCTGCTCGCCGGCCATCGCGCTGTCGTCGAAGGCGAGGTGCAATTGACGGAAGTCGTCTACCGACGACGCCGTCAAATGCTGTGTCGCATCGCCGACGGTTCGGGATTTCTCACCCTGCGCTTCTTCTACTTTTCCGGTGCGCAACAGGAAGGTCTCGCTCGAGGTACGCGTATACGGTGCTTTGGTGAAGTCCGGAAAGGCCCGCTTGGACTCGAGATGGTTCATCCGGAATACCGAAGAATCTTCGACGATCGTGCTCCGCTCGAAGATTCATTGACGCCCGTTTATCCGGCGACCGAGGGTGTAAGCCAAGGGCGACTGCGGATGCTCATCAACCAGGCGCTACGCGAGCTCGACACCGCAGGTGTGCGCGACTGGCTACCTGCCTCGATCATCGCACCTCTCGGCTTACCGGCGCTTCGCGATGCTCTACGCTACGTCCATCGACCTCCGGTCGATGCCGCGCTCGATGAACTCGAAGCTGGACGGCACCCCGCCCAGCGCCGACTCGCCTTCGAAGAATTACTCACGCATCAGGCCGTGATGCGGCGGCTTCGGGAGTCTACGCGGACGGATCCGGCTTGGGCACTCGATGACGTCGACGGACTCGAATCCCGATTCATCGCCACGCTTCCCTATTCACTGACGTCTGCCCAACAGCGCGCTCTCGACGAAGTCGATGCAGATCTTGTTCGTGAGCGACCCATGGTTCGCCTCGTCCAGGGTGACGTCGGTTGCGGCAAGACCGTAGTGGCCGCCGCCGCCGCCGCTCGCGCCGTGGGTAGCGGACGTCAAGCAGCACTCATGGCCCCGACGGAGCTGCTCGCCGAACAGCATCAAAGAAATCTGGATGCCTGGTTCCGGCCTCTAGGCGTGACGGTCGCCATGGTGTCGGGCTCGCAACCCGCGCGTACCCGACGCAGCGCACTCGAGGCCGTGGCATCGGGCGATGTACAGATCGTGGTTGGTACCCACGCACTCTTCCAAGAAGGCATGCACTTCCGCGATCTCGCACTCGCCATCGTCGACGAGCAACATCGTTTCGGCGTACAGCAAAGGCTGCGTCTCGCCGAGAAAGGTCAAGCGAGCGGTCGTCACCCTCACCAGCTCATCATGACGGCGACCCCTATCCCGAGAACGCTCGCCATGACCGCCTACGCTGATCTCGATGTTTCGGTGATCGACGCTCTTCCTCCCGGAAGGACGCCGGTAAAAACGGTGGTAGCTGCCGAGACTCGTAGAGATGAGGTCGTCGCCCGAATCGATGCCGCATGTCGCGATGGAAGTCAGGCCTACTGGGTGTGTCCTCTCATAGAAGAGTCCGAGGAACTGCAGTGCCAAGCCGCGGAAGAAACTGCAGCCGTGCTCGCCGAAGCGTTGCCACATCTCGTCGTCCGACTCGTTCATGGACGAATGAAGCCGCGTGAAAAAGACGCCACCATGATGGCGTTCAAAGCAGGGAAAATTCATCTGCTCGTGGCTACAACCGTAATCGAAGTGGGCGTCGACGTTCCGAACGCCACACTCATGGTGATCGAAAATGCAGAGCGCATGGGCCTTGCTCAGCTGCATCAGCTACGCGGTCGTGTGGGTCGCGGCTCCCGCGAAAGCGGTTGCGTGCTGCTTTACCGTGCGCCGCTCGGCCCGCTCGCGCGAGCACGACTCAACGCCATTCGCGAAAGTAATGACGGTTTCGAAATTGCACGACGTGATCTCGAGCTACGGGGGCCGGGTGAATTACTCGGCACCAAGCAAACTGGCCTCGCGCGAATGCGGGTGGCAGATCTCATTCGTGACGCCGACCTGTTGCCAAAAGTTCAGGAGGCCGCCGAGATCCTGCTTGCATCTCATCAAGATAGAATCGCGCCCTTGACCCAACGCTGGATCGGTACGGATGAACGATATGGCCGCATCGGCTGATAGCACTTCGCTGCCTCCACCGGTGCCCGCTGCAGCGATGTGGCTGCCCGGAAGTGCACTCAACTGCTATGTCGGCGATGCCGCCATGCGCTCTTGGTTGCTCACGCCTGGGTTGCTCACCCAAAGAATTCGAGAGGCAGCAGGCGAAGGCTTCGCCATGCACTGTCTCCATGAAGGATTACTCGATGGCGAGCACGTGCGCGAAATCGACATGTGCTGTGACGGCGTTGTCTGGATGTTTGCCCACACGCGTATTCCCGCCGCGACGCTGAACGTACATCCCTGGGTCGGAAAGATCGGCAATCGAACCCTCGGCGAGGCGCTCGGAGGTCGTCAAAACTTGAAGCGTGAGGATTTCCGCTACGCACAACTTTATCCGGACAGCTGGCTCGCCGAACGCGCGCTTCGCCATGCGCAGCTACCGCCACAACCGCTGTGGGTGCGTCACTCTGCGTTCGTGTTGGGTGACTCGCCTTTCGATCTTTACGAGGCGTTTCTGCCAGCCATCGGGCGCCGCGGTCCTGCTGACGCTCAGCATCATCGGTAGCCCGAGCTCGCCGTGACTCCCGCTCTCAAACGACGCCTATACGAATATGTATTGCTGACGAGGTTCAATCGTCCGATCGGGACACTGCTGCTGTTGTGGCCAGCTTTATGGGCCCTTTGGATCGGAGCAGGCGGGATACCTGATCCAATGATTTTGACTGTATTCGTGTTGGGCACCCTACTCACTCGTTCGGCCGGCTGCATCATCAATGATTTCGCAGATCGGAATTTTGACCCGCACGTCGAGCGCACGCGAGAACGGCCCCTCGCTGCGCGGCGAGTGTCGCCTTACGAGGCTATCGGCCTCTTCACATTCCTCATGCTGCTCGCCTTTATTTTGGTTTTGCAGCTCGATATGAAGACCGTGCTGTTGTCGCTCGTGGCTGGAGGTCTACTCGGTACCTATCCGCTCTTCAAACGATTTTTCCCGGCACCGCAGCTTTATCTGGGTCTCGCCTTCGGCTGGGCGGTGCCGATGGCCTTCATGGCCACACAAGGAAAAATCCCGGTGGTGGGATGGCTTATTTTTGCTGCGACCGTGATCTGGGCCTGTATCTACGACACGTTTTACGCGATGGTCGATCGCGACGACGATAGACGCATCGGCATCCGATCGACTGCGCTTCTCTTCGGACGATACGATTTGATCATCATTGTCGGTTTGCAAGCGTTGATGATTCTCCTTCTCACGGTAGTGGGTGTACTCGCTGGTCTCGGCTGGGTTTACTTAGTAGGCGTGGCGTGCGCAGCGGCACTCTTCGTCTCACAGGTCTGGTCTGCGAGAAGTCGTAGTCGTGAAGTCTGCTTTCGGGCCTTTCTCGACAATCACTATGTCGGTCTGGTGCTGTTCTTAGGCATCGCCCTCGCCACAGCCCAGCACTGAACGCTCGACACGCCCGCGTCCAGAAGTGCAAGCCGTGCGGCATCGAGTGTCGCACCGGTGGTGACGACGTCATCGACGAGTGCAACTCGACTGACCCCCAAAGATTCAATCTCCTTGCGGATATCAGGTGACACGACGAACGCTCCCTCTACGTTGCATCGCCGCTCAGTAGCATGCAGACCGGTTTGCGAGAGCGTGGCACGCGTCCGTGATATCCAACTCTTTCGTACGGGTCGATCCAACCAATCTCCAGCGTGTTTCGCGAGCAGCCACGATTGATTGAACCCACGACTGCACACGCGCTCCGGATGCAAGGGCACCGGGATCAGCACTTCGGGTATCTCTAATTTTGGTACGGCAGCGGCGAGTAACGCGCCAAACAGACGAGCTGCGCGACGATCCCCTCGATACTTCAGTGCTTTCAATGCCTCATCTACCGGCTCACGGAACATCAGCGCGGCGTAAGTCGAGGATTCGATAACCGGATCGAGAGCCCAAGGCAATCCGGCGAGACAGCCTGCGCAAAGGTCGATCGGGCCGAGGTCGCCGTCATCCTCACAAAAGAAGCACCGCGGCGGGAGGCCTAGGTACGTCCAAGACGCTCGCCACGGCAGCCTAGAGCCACTGTCGCTCAACCAAGCACTGAGCGCATGGATTGTCGACTCGAGTGGTGTTTTCAAGTTGACAGCCTCCCCCACCCTTGAGGAACATCCCCGAGCGGCAGCACGAAAGGCTGCCCCCGGGCCGCCCCGCCTGGCAGCCCGAGAATCTCGTCATCGCACCGGGAAATACCATGACCGAACATGCCGTCCGTCACGATTGGTCCGTCGAAGAAGTCGAGGCGCTGTTCGCGCTGCCTTTTCAAGACCTGCTGTTCCGAGCACAGTCGGCGCATCGCGAGCACCAAGCGCCCAACACGGTGCAGATGAGCACGCTCTTGTCGGTGAAGACCGGAGCGTGCCCCGAAGACTGCGCTTACTGTCCTCAAAGCATCCGTTACGACACGGGTCTCGATCGCGAAGCATTGATGGCGGTCGCCGATGTCGCCGATCGTGCGCGTGCCGCGAAGGAAGCCGGCGCGACGCGTTTCTGTATGGGCGCGGCGTGGCGGTCGCCGAAGAAAAAAGACATCGACGTGACGAAAGCGATGATTCGCGAAGTCAAGGCGCTAGGCCTCGAAAGCTGTGCCACGCTAGGCATGCTCACCCGCGAGCAAGCCAAAGAATTACGCGAGGCGGGGCTCGATTATTACAACCACAACATCGACACGTCGCCCGAGTTCTACGACAAGATCATCACCACGCGCGACTTCCAAGATCGACTAGACACTCTCGAAGCCGTTCGAGAAGCCGGCATGAACGTCTGTTGCGGCGGAATCGTCGGCATGGGTGAGATGACAAAAGACCGGGCGCGCATGCTGCAGGTGCTCGCGAATCTCGATCAACACCCTGAAAGCGTACCGATCAATCAACTCGTAGCCGTACCGGGTACGCCGCTCGCCGACCAAGCGCCCATCGATCCGTTCGATTTTGTTCGCGTCATCGCCGTAACGCGCATCCTGATGCCGAAGTCGGCCGTGCGTCTATCCGCAGGTCGCGAGCAAATGTCGGATGAACTGCAGGCGCTCGCTTTCTTTGCAGGTGCCAATTCGATCTTTTACGGCGAGAAGTTGCTCACTACGGGTAATCCGGACGTTGAGCACGATCGAGAGTTGCTCGAACGTCTCGGCATGCGGACCGCGACGGGGGCATCCGGTGCGTTGCACGCCTGAGGCCATCGCCGCTGCACTCGGCGATATCGACTCCCGAAAGCTCCGTCGAAGACGTGAACTCGCTCCAGACGGTCGACTCAATTTTTGCAGTAACGACTATCTGGGTCTCGCCGTCGACGAACGGGTTTCAGGCGCCATGGCCGACGCTGCCCGACAACTCGGCGCCGGAGCAGGCGCGTCTCACCTTGTCAGTGGTCACACTGCCGAACACGATGCGCTAGAGCGAGAGCTTGCGGAATTTACTGGCCGCGAGCGCGCATTGGTGTTTTCAACGGGCTATATGGCGAACCTCGGCGTGCTGTCTGCGCTGGCGGATCGTCGCGATCTGCTCGTCGCCGACGAACTTAACCATGCGTCGTTGATCGATGCGGCGCGCCTCGTACGCTGTTCATCCAATCTTCGATATCCGCATGGCGATGCGATCGTAGCGAGTGCGCTGCTCGATGCTCACACCCCGGCGATCGCAGCGGCGGGTGGCGGGGTATTCATCGTCACGGATGGCGTTTTCAGCATGGACGGGGATTTAGCGCCGCTGCCCGAACTCGCAAGTGCAGTAGCAAAACACCAGGGTTGGTTGGTCGTAGATGATGCCCACGGCCTCGGAGTTGTCGGGGCGACGGGGCGAGGTAGCTGCGAACTTTTGGGGTTGAGTGCTCGCAGGGTTCCGGTGCTTGTGGGTACGTTCGGTAAGGCGTTTGGTACTTTCGGCGCATTCGTCGCGGGAGATTCAGATGTCATCGAGCTTCTGATACAACGCGCAAGGACATACATCTACACCACCGCACTACCTCCTGCCGTCACGGCGGCAACGAGAATGGCACTCAGAATCATCAAGGAAGAAGGTTGGCGAAGAGAGCATCTGAATTCTTTGATTATAAGATTTCGTGACGGCGCAAAGGCGCGCGGTCTTCGGCTGATGGAATCAACTACGCCGATCCAGCCCTTAGTGCTCGGCTCTGCCGAGGCGGCCTTGTCGGCGAGCGCGAAACTCTCGGCTGCTGGGTTTCGCGTAACAGCGATACGGCCGCCGACGGTTCCTCAAGATACAGCGAGACTACGAATCACGCTTTCGGCAGCGCATAGCGAGGCGCAGGTCGATAGTTTGCTCGCAGCGCTTGAGTCAGCGATATGAACCCGCTCGCACACGAAGAACTTCTGAGTCGGTTGGATCACTTTTCTCTGGCACCGAGAGTCATCGTCGACATCTCGGGAAACGGCGAGGGGTCTGGAGCATCACTCAGTAAACGCTTTCCGAAATCGAGATTGATATCGACGGGCCGACCGGAACAAAGTAAAGACGGCGTTTGCTTTACTCTTAGTCGCTTGTGGCGTCGGAAGCCGCGTGTCGAATATCTCGCCTGCAACCCCGAGCAAATCCCTCTGGAGGATCGCAGTGTCGATCTCATCGTTGCCTATGATTGGTCCGCGGGTGTCGATACGCTCGATGCAGCGCTCGGTGAGCTTCATCGGATATTGGTCTCGGGAGGCGTTTTTCTTTGTGCATCGCGTAGCGCAATCTCGGCTCCAGGACTCGCGGATATCCACGATTTCGGTAGTGCCTTGATGCGTGCAGGTTTCGTCGAACCTGTGCTCGACGTCGATCGGTACACAAGCGAGGAAGGAGAGGTGATCCACGTGGCAGCTTTTGCCGGCTCACACCGCCATCAGGGCGACGATGGTGAATTCGTCGTTCCAGTATCAAAGATTTCTCGCCGATGACTGCGAACTTCAAAGGTCTGTTCGTCACGGGTACCGATACGGAAATCGGCAAGACGTTTGTGTCTACGTCGCTCGCTTCAGCGGCACGCCAGATAGGTTGGAACGTGGGGGTGATGAAGCCGGTGGCGTCTGGCGCGCACCGCACGCCAGAAGGGCTACGAAATGAGGACGCTCTCGCACTGATGGCTGCTGCTGGCGAAACAGATTATTCGATCGTAAATCCTTACTGTTTCGAGCCCCCGATTTCACCGCATCTCGCAGCGGCCGATTCCGGGGTGGAGATCGATGTATCTCGAGTCGTCGAGCTTGCGCGCTCGCGCGCAACGGAATGCGACCTGCTGGTGGTCGAGGGCGCGGGTGGCTGGCGAGCGCCCCTTGGCCCTGGCCGAAGTATTGCGGATCTCGCTCTGGCGCTCGGGTTGCCGGTGGTTCTGGTGGTCGGTGTACGTCTGGGATGCCTCAACCACGCCGCGCTCGGCGCAGAGGCAATACGAGGTTCCGGATCCACGTTCGCCGGCTGGATAGGCAACCGGATTGACCCAACGATGTCTCGCTGGGAAGACAATGTATCGACGCTCGAATCATTGCTCGGAGCGCCACCCCTGGCAGTTTTCCCTTTCGGCGCTGACGAAAAGGCGCGCCTCGCTCTGGGTCGACAGGTAATCGACCGCTTGGTGGTCAAGTCTGAGAACTCTCTCGTCGCTCGTAAGTGATTGTATTGGTTGAGATTTAGTTACTCGGTAGGATCTCCGGGCCCGCGGAGATCCCATTCCATGCCCGAGCCCGAAGCCCGGATCGAAATCGCTCCCCATTGCTCGCTTTCGCCCCGCGGAGCCCGCTGGTTCTTCATCAGTATCTGTATCGCTTCCCTATCGATCGCCCTGCCGATTTCCCTGATGGGTTTCTGGCTGGTTCTGCCCTTTGCGGGACTGGAAATCGCTATGGTCGGCTGGGCTCTGCGGGTCAGCATGGCAAGGCGGCATCAACGGCAGACGATCATCGTTTCTGAGGATCTCGTCACGATCGAAGATGTGTCGCCGCCCACTCGGCAGCGTGTCGAGTTCCCGCGACACTGGGCGCAAGTTAGAATTCGCGCTGGGGGTTCGCCGCTACATCCGAGTCGACTGACCGTCGAATCGCATGGTCGCGGCCTCGAGATCGGGCATTTCCTGAATGAGCAGGAACGGCTCAGTCTCGCCAAGCGGCTCCGTCGCTTGATAGGCCGGATAGCAGAATCCCCGCCATTGCCCGCCCAGGGTGGTCCGGCTTGACCGGCATGCTTTAGGGCAGGCGCGTTTTTTGGTGTTTTGATCGACCAACCGGATAAGCCATGACCAGACACGCTCGCACTGCCCTCTCCACTGCCGCCTCTGCGATTCTGGGCAGTCTCGCCCCGCTCGCTGCCCATGCCGAATGGGGCAATCTGAACATGCCGGTCGGTGTCACCGTGCTGTCCAAAGAAATTCACTCGCTGCACATGACCATCTTCTGGTGGTGCGTAGCCATTGGCGTATTCGTTTTCGGTTGGATGATCTGGTCGCTCGTCGCGTTCCGAAAATCACAAGGCGCGAAGCCCGACACCACCATGACCTATAGCACGAAGGCCGA